>JANMSB010000480.1:0-2733 GCA_031388915.1 Pseudomonadota bacterium
ATCAAAGTGAAGTCGGCCGCACAACAGGTCGAACAGTTTGAAAAGAACTGTGCCGAGTTTGGCATTGAGTTGCTGAACATGAATTCGGCACAGCGCGGCATCGTGCATGTCATCGGTCCGGAATTGGGCGCTACGCAGCCGGGCAAGACCATTGTGTGTGGCGATAGCCATACTGCTACGCATGGCGCATTCGGCGCGCTGGCCTTCGGCATCGGCACCACCGAAGTCGGTCATGTGCTGGCCACGCAATGTTTGTTGCAACGTCGCCCCAAGACGATGGCGATCAATGTCGATGGCAAGTTGCCCGAAGGCGTCACTGCCAAGGATTTGATCCTGGCGATTATTGGCAAGATTGGTGTTTCTGGCGGCACCGGTTACGTACTTGAATATCGTGGCTCGGCGATTGAGGCGCTATCGATGGATGGCCGCATGACGGTGTGCAACATGTCCATCGAAGCTGGTGCGCGCGCCGGCATGGTCGCGCCGGATGAAACCACCTTTGAATATTTGAAAGGCCGCCCCAAAGCGCCGCAAGGTGCAGACTGGGACAAAGCCGTCGCCGACTGGCGCAATTTGCGCAGCGATCCCAGCGCCAAGTTTGATCGCGAAGTGTTTATCAACGGCAGCGAACTCACGCCCATGATCACGTATGGCACCCATCCCGGCATGGTCATTCCGATCAATGGCAAGGTGCCCAATCAGACCAACGATCCCGTGTTCATGAAGTCACTGGCCTACATGGGTCTGCAACCGAATGAACAACTGCTCGGCAAACCGATTCAAGTGGTATTCATCGGCAGTTGCACCAATGCCCGCTTGTCGGATCTGCAACTCGCCGCCAAAGTAATGAAGGGCAAGCATGTAGCAGCGGGCGTGCGTGCGTTAGTGGTGCCTGGCTCGCAAGCCATCAAGCGCGAAGCCGAAAAGCTGGGATTGGATCAAATCTTTCGCGATGCCGGCGCCGAGTGGCGCGAGTCGGGTTGCTCCATGTGCATCGGCATGAACGGCGATACGGTAGGCAGCGGCCAGTACTCTGTCAGCACCAGTAATCGCAACTTTGAAGGTCGCCAAGGTGCGGGTTCCCGCACGCTGTTGGCCAGCCCGGCGACTGCGGCGGCGGCGGCCATTCGCGGTTGTGTCGCCGATCCGCGCGAGTTGCTGTAAACATCACCACCTATAGAGAAGTCTTATGGAACCCATACGCATCATTTCCTCCAAGACCGTGGTGTTGCCGTACTCGGATATCGATACGGACCAGATCATCCCGGCGCGCTTTCTGACCACTACTACTAAGGAAGGCTTAGGGGCGCAGGCGTTCTCCAATTGGCGTTACAACGCCGATGGCAGCGCCAAGTCCGACTTCATCCTGAATCAACCGGCCGCTAAAGGCTGCCAGGTGTTGGTGGCGGGTAACAACTTCGGCTGCGGTTCGTCACGCGAACATGCGCCGTGGGCATTGCTCGATTTCGGCTTTCGCGCCGTCATCAGCACCGAGATTGCCGACATCTTCCGCAGCAACAGCTTAAAGAATGGTTTGTTGCCCTTGGTGATCGACACCGACAATCACGCTTGGTTGATGGCCAACCCCGGCGCACCGGTGGAGATCAACCTGGAAACCAATACGCTGTTGCTGCCCAATGGCAAGCAAGTCACCTTCAACATCGAAGGCTTTGCTCGCTACTGCCTACTTAACGGCGTGGATGAGCTGGGTTATCTGCAGCATCAACTCGACAAGATCCAACAATACGAACAGGCGCACGCATGAAAGCCCAAGTCAAAGCAAACATCGTAGTTCTCCCCGGCGACGGCATTGGTCCGGAAGTTACGCGTGAAGGCGTGCGTGTGCTGCAAGCCATCGCCAAGAAGTTTGGCCATCAGTTTGAATTCACCGAGCTTTTGCTCGGTGGTTGCGCCATCGATGCCACCGGCGTGCCAATGCCACCGGCAACTGAAGCCGCCTGCAAGCAAGCCGATGCGGTGTTGTTGGGCGCGGTGGGTGGACCGAAGTGGGATGACCCCAATTCCAAAGTGCGTCCGGAACAAGGCTTGCTCGCGATTCGCAAGTCATTGGGTCTGTTCGCCAACTTGCGGCCGGTCAAGTTGCATCCAGCATTGCTGGATGCCTCGACCATCAAGCCTGAAGTGCTTAAGGGCACCGACATCATGGTGGTGCGTGAACTCACCGGCGGTATCTACTTCGGTGAGAAGACTCGCACTGCGACTTCCGCCAGTGACCTGTGCACCTACACCGTGGAAGAAATCGAGCGGGTGACTCGCACCGCTGCTCGGCTCGCACAGCAACGTCGTAAGCACCTCACCTCGGTAGACAAAGCCAATGTATTGGAAACTTCGCGTCTATGGCGCAGCGTGGTCGAGCGCGTCATGAAGGCCGAGTTCCCGGATGTGAAGGTCGAACACATCCTGGTGGATGCTGCCGCCATGCACTTGATCCGCCGCCCCTCCAGTTTTGATGTGATCGTCACCGAAAACATGTTCGGCGACATTCTGACCGACGAAGCCTCAATGCTGGCGGGCTCCCTGGGCCTGCTCCCGTCCGCCTCCCTGGGGGCCGGCAAACTGGGCCTGTACGAGCCCATTCATGGGTCAGCCCCGGACATTGCCGGCCAGGGCAAAGCCAATCCCTTTGCCACCATCCTGAGCGCAGCCATGCTCCTGAGGCATTCCCTGAGCCTGGAAACCGAGGCGCAAGCCGTTGAATCGGCTGTCTCTTCG
>JANMSB010000511.1:0-3204 GCA_031388915.1 Pseudomonadota bacterium
GTGACCTCGCGCTGCGAGACCTCGCCGGTGGCCTTGTCGGTGACATTCATCGTCACCGTCGCGGGGACGATTTCGGCGTCGAACTTGCCCGAACCTTGCGCGGCGGCGGTGCGCTGTTGACAAAAAACTTTAGTATCCGTATCTTGGCGGGCGGGCGTTATCAACTAACGCCACTTTATGATGTGCTGAGTGCGTGGCCGGTAATTGGCAGCAAGGCCAGCCAAGTTCCCATTCAAAAAGCACGTCTGGCAATGGCCATTCACTCCCAGGGCGCGCACTACAAGATCAAGGACATTCAGCGACGACACTTTCACTATCTGGCAAAGCAAATGGGTATTGGCGCTGCGGTGGGATCAATCATCGACGAAATCATCGCGCTCACGCCAACAGTAATCAATGCCGTTGCTAGCGAGCTACCACCTGCCTTTCCATCGAAAGTAAGCGACAAGATTTTTGCCGGTCTGAAAAACTCGGCCAAACAATTAGCAGCAATGCCAATCAACTAATTCGACTGTGTTAGAAAGCGATCAAAGGATGCAGTGCAAGGCAAAATGGCTTGAAAAAACGCAGCGTACACGCCAGTACGTGAGGCTTTTTCAAGCCATTTTAACGCCGCAAAGCGCCTTTCAGCGCTTTCTAACACTGTCGAACTACGTCCCGGTCTGATGATTGCGGCCGATGTTCGACACTGCTTAACATTGTGGGGTGCCTGTCGCTGGCTCAGACTTGAGCTATAACAAGCCGGGACACTGCTCCGGGCGATGGGGGAGTGTATGGCAAAGGGTCTGTTCGATTTAACCGGCAAAGTCGCAGTCGTGACCGGCGGCAACAGCGGTCTCGGCTTGGGCTTCGCGCGCGGCATCGCTAAGCAGGGCGGTACCGTGGTGATCTGGGGCCGCAATGCGGAGAGGAACGCTGCCGCGAAAAAGGAACTTGAAGCCTTCAGCGCCACGGTGGCAACGGCACAAGTCGATGTGGCTTCTGAAGCGCAAATCATTGCCGGCTTCGATGCGGTGATGCAGCAGTTCGGCCGCGTGGATTGCGTGATTGCCAACGCCGGCCTGCCACCGCCGCGAGGCGGCACGCTCGAACAATCAACCAAGGATTACCTTGCCTTCCTCGACATCAGCATGCATGGTGCGTTCTACACCTTGCGCGAAGGCGCACGCTGCATGGTTAAGCGCGCCGAAGCCGGCGAGCCTGGCGGTTCGTTGATCTTCTGCGGCAGTCTGTCGATGTTCAATGGACTGCCCGGCAAGATCCCCTATGCGGCATCCAAAGCCGCCATGGGTGCGGCGATTCGCTGCATGGCCACCGAGTTCGGCAAGTTCGGTATTCGCGCCAATACCGTCGCACCGGGCTTTATCAAAACCGGCATGACCGGCGAAGGCGAGCTCACCGAAATAGACAAGTACTTCGCCGCGAAGACGCCGATCCCGCGTCCGGGCTATACGGTGGACTTCGAAGGCATCGCGGCGTATCTATGCAGCGACGCATCTTCGTTCCACACCGGCGACACCATCGTCATCGACGGCGGTTCCTTGATCAACCTGTGATCGGCAGGCCCGTCACCACAGGAGACAAACATGGGACACATTCTCAACATTCACGGCGTGAACGACGTCCGGTTGGATGCGTATGAAGCGCCGCGCCCCGGCAGCGCCGATGTACTGGTGAAGGTGAAAGCCTGCGGCGTGTGCGGCAGCGATCTCAGCTACATCAAGGTGGGCGGCATTCATCGTAAGCCCGGCGGCGTAACGCCGATCGGCCACGAAGCCGCAGGTGAGGTGATCGCGGTCGGTGACCAGGTGCAGGGTGTGTCCGTCGGTCAGCGTGTGGTCATCAATCCGATGATGACGCCGAGCTATATCGGCAGCGGCGGTCCCGAAGGCGCGTTCACTGAAGAACTACTGGTGCGCGACGCACGCCTGGGCGAGAGCTTGCTGCCCATCCCGGATGATCTACCGTTCGAGATAGCCGCGATGACAGAGCCGCTTGCGGTGGCACTGCATGGTGTCAATCGCATGCAGGTGAAACCCGGCGACAAGGTCGTGGTGTTCGGCTGCGGTCCGATTGGGCTGGGTATGGTGCTGTGGCTGGTGGATCGCGGCATCACCGATGTCGTGGCACTCGACTTGGCTCCCGAACGTCTCGAACGCGCCACAGCGCTGGGCGCGCGCGCGGTCATCAATCCCGGCAAGGAAGATGTGCGCGCACGCCTGTTGGAACTACATGGCTCGGCGCGCGTGTTCAGCCGCGAATGTGTGGGCACCGATGCTTACATCGACGCAGCCGGCGCGCCGAACATCATGTCCGATGTCATCGGTATGGCAAAGTATCAATCGCGCTTGGTGATTACCGCAGCCTATATGAAGCCCGTGCAAGTGAATCTAGGCGCGATGCTCACCACGGAAATGACCATCACCACCGCCGTGGGCTACCCGAACGAAATGCCGGAGGTCATTGCGGCGTTGCCAAGACTGCGCGACAAAATTCATAGCTTGATTAGTCATCGCTTCCCCTTCGATAAAGTCATTGATGCGATTGATGTCGCTGGCACGCCCGCTTCCGCCAAAGTGATGATCCAGTTCGAAGGCCCTCCCTCAAGCGAGCACAGCGCATGAGTTCTCAAGACGACAACCAGCCGATGCTGGCCAACCTGGTTCGATCCGGCGATGACCAGAAAGAAGCTGAGCAGATCACCGACTTTATCTTTATGGCAAAGGATATTTCCAACGCCTACTTGGTAACCACCAGCGCCGGCGATGTGATGGTCAACACCGGCTTCATGGACAATGCGCAGCGCACTAAAAACCTGCTGGCGCCGCATCGCACCGGCCCGTTGCGCAACATCATCCTCACTCAATCCCACGGCGATCACTATGGTGGTGTGCCGCCGATGTGCGAGCCGGAGACGAAGCTCATCGCGGAGCGGCGCTTCGTTGATACGTGGCATTACTTTCACGACCTCGCACCTTATCTCGCCCGCCGCACCGCCAAGCTGTGGGCTAGCACCATGAAGCGCGGCGCAAATCCACCGCCACCGCCGGAAGTCGTGCCGGACATCGTCGTTGATCGACGTTATGAATTCGAACTAGGCGGTCGACGCTTTGAAGTGATTTCCACGCCGGGAGGTGAAACGTTGTGCTCCGTGGTGGTGTGGATGCCGAAGGAGCGTGTGGTGTTCACCGGCAATCTATTCGG
>JANMSB010000497.1:0-2214 GCA_031388915.1 Pseudomonadota bacterium
CATTAACATGAGCCACTACCCGAGATCGCGATCATGATGTTGCATGTGCCCGCTGTGCTCAGTCGAACGGAAGTTGCCGAATGCCGCAAGCTGCTCGACGCCGCGCAATGGGTGGATGGCAACGTCACGTCGGGCGAACAGGCTGCTAAAGCCAAACGTAATCGGCAATTGCCGATTGATGCGCCAGTAACCAAAGAACTAGGCAATCGAGTACTGGCAGCACTGGCGCGTTCGCCATTGTTCATTTCTGCGGCGATTCCCAAACGCATTGTGCCGCCATTGTTCAACCGCTACGAAGGCGGCGAACATTTTGAGTTTCATATCGATAACTCGATCCGCGCCATTCCCGGCACCGCCGACTGCTTGCGCACCGATGTGTCGTGCACCGTGTTTTTTACCGGTCCGGACGAATACGACGGCGGTGAACTCATCGTCAAGGACACCTATGGCGAGCACGGCGCTAAATTGCCGGCGGGCGACATGATTCTGTATCCGTCCACCAGCTTGCATCGTGTCGCGCCGGTAACGCGCGGTGCACGCATCTGCTCTTTTTTTTGGGCGCAAAGCATGGTGCGCAGCGACTGGCAACGCACCATGCTGTTCGATCTGGATCAAAACATTCAACAGCTACGTAAACACATCGGCGATAGCGAGCAAGTGATTTCCCTCACCAGTCACTATCACAATCTGTTGCGGCTGTGGTCGGAACTCTGAGTACAGAACATGAGCGCTACACCGAACAGCCCGCGCCGTGCCTACTGGCTCAAGACCATGCATCAATGGCACTGGATCAGTTCGGCCGTTTGTTTGCTGGGCATCCTGTTGTTCAGCGTCACCGGCATCACCTTGAACCACGCCGCGCAGATTGATACGCAAGCCCTCATCACCAACCGCACCACCACCTTGCCACTGCCTTTGCAGACCGAGTTGCGCCAAGTGGCAGAAAAACTGGCGGCAGAAAAAACTGGCGACGCCGAAGCGCCGTTGCCTGCCTCCATTCGCGACTGGCTGGCGGATTCCTGGTCGCTTAACGTGACCGATGAGCCTGCCGAATGGTCTTCCAGTGAGGTGTATCTGGGACAACCCCGTCCGGGTGGCGATGCCTGGCTGCGCATCGGTTTGTCTGATGGCGAGGTGGAATACGAGTTGACTGATCGTGGCTGGATCTCTTGGCTTAACGATCTGCACAAAGGCCGCCACACCGGGGTTGTCTGGTACTGGTTCATCGATCTCCTCGCGGTCGCTTGCTTGTTTTTCTCCATTACCGGTTTGGTGATTCTCCAGTTACACGCAAAAAATCGGCCCAGCACCTGGGCGGTTGTCGGACTGGGCGTGTTGATACCAGTGCTGATTGCGCTGTTGTTTATTCACTAATTGCTGCAAAGGGTAGGTCCCATGAACTCGTCGAAACTCAGCTTTTCCATTGCGCTTGGTTTGCCCCTGCTGGGATCGACCACCATGGCAACGGAACTGGCCGTCAAGCTGCAACTGCCGCGCCTGCCTGTGGCTGAATATCACAAACCCTATGTGGCCTTCTGGATCGAGAAAGGCGACCACCACTTCAGCAACAACTTAGGCATCTGGTATGACCCACCCAAGGGAAATAAATGGTTGAAAGATGTGCGCCAATGGTGGCGTCAATCCGGTCGTGACTTGACCTTGCCACTGGATGGCCTGTCGAGCCCCACACGCGGCCCCGGTGAATACGATCTAAAGTTTGCCAACGCCGAGATCGACAAACTGCCGGCGGGTGAATATCAGTTGGTGATTGAAGCGGCGCGTGAACATGGCGGACGCGAAGTGGTGCGAGTGCCTTTCCAACTGCCGGCCAAAGCAGGGCAATCCTATTCCGGTACGGGCACAGAAGAATTGGGCGCCATTTCGCTGCAAATCAAACGCTGAGGAGGATCTGGTTTACCCCTCTGTCATTTCGACCGAAGGGAGAAATCTTGCAAGTGTTTGATCTTGTACATTTTGAGAAAAGAAAGATTTCTCGCTGCGCTCGAAATGACAAGTTATTCAGACCTTCCCTAATACTGCGGAGACCTAACAGACATATGAACAGCATACGATCCATTTTCGCAGTCGCTTTAACAGCGCTGCTGCCCTTGGGCGTACAAGCGCAAAACGTCTGGCTTGCTACCTCAGCCACCCTGGTTGATAAAGAAGCACAAAACCCGTACGTCACCATTGATGCCTCCGCTTCCGGCGAGG
>JANMSB010000517.1:0-10701 GCA_031388915.1 Pseudomonadota bacterium
CAGCTGCGAGCCGAGTGAGCGCATCTGCCGGCGTGACGATGTCGATGCCCTGATAACGCTTGAGGCTGAGCAGATCGTCATCGCCGGAGACGATGAAGTTGGCTTGCGCGGCGAGCGCACAGGCGATGACGTGATCATCATCGGGATCGCGCACGATGCGCGGCACGTTGATGGGTTCGATTAACTCGATGGCTTCGAGGTAATCGGCGAGTACCTTGCTGGCGGTGGTGTTGATCAGTGCCAGCCGCTTGGTCGCGGAAGGTTGGGTGAGGATATCGGCCAGTTCTTCGAGCAGGATGGTGCTGCTGTAGAGCTGCAGGCCGGACTGTTGTCGAAGCGCATCGAGCAGCCGGTACGGCGACCGCGCCACAGCAGCGCCGACATCACCACGTTGGTATCAAGAACGATCCGCACCGGGATCCTTGCCTTGCAATCGGGCGCGACGCTCGGCGCGGACCGCTTTGACTTCCGCGTCGATCTCTTCTTCACTCATGGGTTCGATCCCCGCAGCTTCCAGCGCTGGCGCAATGGCGAGCAGCCGGTCGACGGCGGCGCGCTTGCGGGCTTTAGCCGCTAAAAATTCCACGAAGTCTTCGACCTCTGCCCGCTGTTGCGGCGGCAAGGTTTTCAAGGTCTCTATCAAGGCTTGATCGGTCATGCTCATGGGGTTCCCCTTAGCCGCTGGCGGCTTGGTTACTGCGGCGCTTGAGTTGGCCGCGTTCAATGAAGGCATCGACCAGCTGCATGATCTGCCGCCGTTCTTCCGGCGGCAAACCCTCGATCTGTTGTAAGCGCCGCTGCATGCGGTTATCGCGCACGCGGCCATTGTGCTTGGGTGTCTGCGCCAATCCCAGCAACGCATCGGCACTGACGTGCAGCGCCTGCGCAAGCGCTGGCAAGAGCGTGGTTGGCGGGTGCGCACTTTGGCCTTCGTAGTAGGCAATCATGCGACGTGACACACCGACTTCATCGGCGAGTTCTTGTTGGGTCAGAGCGGCGGCTTTGCGCAGCGCCACGAGGCGTTGGCCGAAGGTGGTGGCTTCGGGGGCTTTCTGCTTGGGCATCTCGCGTTCCGGGGTAGATTGACTACACATGTACAAAGAATGTACGTTGTGGCGTACCAAGAATCAACTCGATTTTTTGAGCAAACCCCCTTGACAGGTTTTTGGAGACTCCGACCTATGGCGTGCATCCCGGAGGGTGAGCTGGCACGGCTGAAGGCGGAGGTATCGATGCTGCGGCTGGTCTAGGCGGCGGGGATCGAACTGAAGCGCCACTCGCGACGCGTTGAGGCATACCTCCACGCGCTGACCCATGTGCTGATACGGCAGCGAGTATAAGGCATGGCTGATTTCGATCCCCCGTCCCCCGTTGGGGATGACGACGCGCCCTGTGGTAATCCAGATGCACCGTGGCGCATTTCCCGATGTACGTAACAACGCCAGGAAGGCGAGGTGAACGAATTGCAAACTGGTGTTGAGTTTGCGTTCGCAGTGCTTCCACAGTCGCCGACATTTCTCCAGCCAGGCAAAGGATCGTTCGACCATCCAGCGTTGGGGCATGACCACAAAAGTGTGTGGCTCACTGCGCTTGGCAATCTGCACTGTCGCACCCAACATCTCTTTGAACAGGTTCCAATGCCGCCAATGGCAGCGTGGTGCTGAATGTCGATGGTACGTTCAGCTACACCGCTAAGGAACGTCTGATTAACTCATGACTGTCATTTCGACCGAAGGGAGAAATCCTGCAAGCGATTGATAGTCAGGTATCAAGACAAAGAACGATTTCTCACGGAGTTTATCCTGCTTGTCGAAGGGTTCGAAATGACAGGTAAATTGAACATTGCACCCATGTGTGCCCTAGGGTTTGCTGTTGGTGGTCACACAAGGGTTCCTCACATCTTCAGCAGCCTTGCGTTCCACCAAGGTGACAGTGAAATCGTAGCGGGTGTTTTGCCGCACGATACTCAGCGAGATGCGTTCCCCCGGGGGTGTGCCGGCCACCAAACTAAGCGCTTCACCCATGCTGCGTTGCTGGCCGTTGATACGGGTAATGACATCGCCGGGCAATAAG
This sequence comes from Pseudomonadota bacterium, assembly GCA_031388915.1. Classification (GTDB taxonomy): domain Bacteria; phylum Pseudomonadota; class Gammaproteobacteria; order Steroidobacterales; family Steroidobacteraceae; genus CAILZL01. Next base: position 2,074 of record JANMSB010000517.1, read on the forward strand.
CCTGCTGCAGCGGCGGGGCTGTCGGCATACACCTTCTTGATGACCATGCCCTGATTGGGTGGCACGCGCAGGAGGGCGGCCTGTTGCGCCGACAGCGCACTGGTTTCAACGCCGAACCAGCCGCGCTTGACGTGGCCGAACTTCAAAATGGCATCCTTCACGCCGCGCACCAGGTTCACCGGGATTGCGAAGCTGATGCCGCTGACGCCCAGGTTCTGCGATAACACGGCGGTATTGATGCCGATCAATTCGCCCTTGGTATTGATCAGCGCACCGCCGGAATTGCCCTCGTTGATAGCGGCGTCGGTTTGGATGAAGCCCTCAATGGCGGTCACATTGAGTTGGCCACGCCCCAGCGCGCTGACAATTCCCTGGGTTACCGTTTGCGATAGCCCATAGGGCGTGCCAATGGCCAACACCACATCGCCGGTGCGTAGTTCGTCTGATTGCCCCAGCGGTGCGATCGGTGGATTGTCGAGCTGAAGCCGCAATAACGCGAGGTCGGTGGCCGGATCGGTGCCGACGACTTTGGCTTCGCCTTCACGGCCATCTGCCAGTTGCACATAGATTTGCTGCGCACAACTAATCACATGATGGTTGGTGACGATATGCCCGACTGAGTCGACAATCACGCCCGAGCCCAGCCCGGTTTCCAGTGCTTGCTGTGGCGCTGCTGCGCCTGGCGGCTGGGCGGTTTCGTTCACCAGCCGGGCGGTGAAGATATTGACCACCGCCGGTGCGGTGCGCGCCACGGCATCGGCAAAGCTAAGTGGCGGCGGGTTTTGCACGGGTGCTGGCATGGCGCGAAATAGCCATTGCGGACGCAGCAGCACCACGATGAAGGCAATCGCGAGGCCTACCACAGTCCACTTGAAAATGAAGTTCACGGCAGCGGGCAAGCCGAGCATCGCAGAGTTCCTGGGTGGGTGCGTCTGAATAAATAAAGTCACAGCGCGAATGACGGGGAGCTTCTAAGCGCGCTGCAGTGTATGTGTATAATGCGCAATTCCTTGAGTCTTTGAAATCGCACGGTTCGCAGCTGGGGTTGGCTCGATGCCAACCGTCGGACTTGCGAGGATGGTGTCTGGTTTATTTCCGGAGTGGTTGGATGAGCGCACAAGCTGAGCAAGTTAATGAGGGCCGACGGCATTTCCTGCTGGTGGCAACGACCGCGACGGCGGCGGTAGGGGCGATTGCGACCGCCGTGCCGTTTCTGGCTTCGTGGCGGCCCAGTGCCCGCGCCAAGGCCATGGGTGGACCGGTTGAGGCCGATATCAGCAAGTTGTCGATTGGCGAGCTGATGAAGGTGGAGTGGCGCGGTCAGGCCGTTTTTATTGTGCGCCGTACGCCCGAAATGGTCAGTACGCTGGCTGCCAACAAAGACAAATTGCGCGACCCCGATTCCGCTGAATCCGAGCAGCCGGGATTTGCCAAGAACGAAGGCCGCTCACTCAAGCCGGAATACCTCGTGTTAGTGGGGGTGTGCACACACCTGGGTTGCGCGCCGCTCGGCAAGTTCGAGCCCGGCGATGCCACCGTCGCCGCCGATTGGCCGGGCGGCTTTTACTGCCCGTGCCACGGTTCCAAGTTCGACATGGCCGGCCGCGTATTTAAGGACGTGCCCGCTCCATTAAATTTGGCTGTGCCGCCGTATTCGTTTGGCCCGAACGGCACATTGGTAATTGGCGCTGATACGGGAGCCGCGTAATGGCTGGTGCAGAAAATAAAGTGGGCACAACCGGCCTGCTGGGCTGGATTGATGCGCGGTTTCCGCTCACCAAGATGATGCGTGAGCATGTCACCGAGTACTACGCGCCAAAAAATTTCAACTTCTGGTACTACTTCGGCTCGCTGGCGATGCTGGTGTTGGTGCTGCAGATCGTTACCGGCATTTTCCTGACCATGAACTACAAGCCTTCTGCTGAACATGCGTTCGCGTCGGTGGAATACATCATGCGCGAGGTGGATTGGGGCTGGTTGATCCGCTACATGCACTCCACCGGCGCTTCGGCGTTTTTCGTGGTGGTGTATCTGCACATGTTCCGCGGCTTGATGTACGGCTCGTACAAAAATCCGCGCGAACTGCTGTGGATCTTCGGCATGCTGATTTATCTGTGCTTGATGGCCGAAGCTTTCTTCGGTTACCTGCTGCCCTGGGGCAACATGTCGTACTGGGGTGCGCAGGTGATCACCTCACTGTTCGGCGCCATTCCTTACATTGGCAGTGCGCTGCTGGAATGGATTCGCGGTGACTACTATATTTCCGACATCACTTTGAATCGCTTCTTTGCCTTGCATGTGATTGCCCTGCCGCTGGCGTTGGTGTTCCTGGTGGTGGCACACATCCTGGCGCTGCACGAAGTGGGCTCCAACAATCCGGATGGTGTCGATATCAAGAAGGTCAAGGGGCCGGACGGCATTCCGTTGGACGGCATTCCGTTCCATCCCTACTACACCGTCAAGGATTTTGTGGGCGTGGTCGGATTCGCGATTATCTTCGCGTTGATCTTGTTCTTCGCGCCGACCATGGGTGGTTACTTCCTGGAAGCTGCAAACTTCGATCCGGCCAGCCGGGTGGAGACCCCCGCGCACATTGCACCGGTGTGGTACTTCACGCCGTTCTACGCCATCTTGCGCGCGGTGCCCGACAAGCTGTTGGGTGTGATTGCCATGGGCGCGGGTGTGGTGATCTTGTTCTTCCTGCCGTGGTTGGATCGCAGCCCGGTCAAGTCGGTTCGCTATCGCGGCTGGATGTTCAAGACGGCGCTGTCCACCTTCGTCATCAGCTTCGTGGCGCTGGGCTATTTGGGCCTGAACGCGGCCACCACCACCAACACTTATTTATCGCGTCTGTTCTCGGTGTTGTACTTCCTGTTCTTTATCTTGATGCCCTGGTACACCAAGGCCGACAAGACCAAGCCGGTTCCAGAGCGAGTGACTTACCATGCTCACTAAGATCATGACTAACACAACAAGTAACAAATTGCGTTTGCTGGCAGTGGTGGCGGGTTTGGTCGGCGCGTTGTCGGTGGCGCAAGCGTCTTCGGGCGGCGACTATGAACATCCGAACAACGACGTCAGCAACGTTGCCTCGTTGCAGCGTGGCGCTGCCAACTTCGTGAACTATTGCTCGGGATGCCACTCCGCCAAGTACGTGCGCTTTAACCGGCTGGCGGTGGACTTGCAGTTGACCGATGCTCAGGTGGAACAGAACCTGATTTTCACCGGCGGCAAACTCACCGACACCATGACAGTTGCGATGGCCGACGGTGATTCTGCCAAGTGGTTCGGTAAGACGCCGCCGGATCTGTCGGTAATCGCCCGGGCGCGCGGTACGGATTATCTGTACAGCTTCCTGAAGTCGTTCTATCTGGATCCGTCGCGGCCCTCCGGCATGAACAACACGGTGCTGGCCGGCGTGTCCATGCCGCATGTGTTGTGGGAACTGCAAGGTCTGCAAAAGCCAGTGTACGAAGGCGCCGCCACTGCTGACGGCAAGGTCGAAAAACACTTCAAGGGATTTGAGTTGGCGACGCCCGGTAAGCTTTCTCCGGAAGAGTACGATGCGTTCGTGCGCGACACGGTGAACTTCCTCGACTACATCGGCGAGCCGGTGCAACTGCAGCGGCGCAACCTCGGCTTCCGGGTGGTGGGCTTCTTGCTGGTGTTGTTCCTGCTGGCGTATGCGCTCAAGCAGGAATACTGGAAGGACGTGAAGTGATACGGTCGCTGTACCTTGCTTTGCTGCGTGCAAGGCAAGGCTGGCGATTGGTCATCTTGCCTATGAACTACTAAAAGGGCGCTTCCCATGATGACGCTCTTCTCCAGTCCTAAAGACGTCTGGAGTCATCGCACACGCTTGGTTTTGGCGGAAAAAGAAGTCGCCATCGATATTGTCGATGTCGACGGGCGCGCGCTGCCGGAAGACCTGCTCGATTTGAATCCGTATCAAAGCGTGCCGACCATGGTCGAGCGGGACTTGGTGCTGTTCGACTCGCGCATCATCATTGAGTACTTAGACGAGCGGTATCCCCATCCGCCGTTGATGCCGGTCGACCCCATCACCCGCGCGCGCTTCAAGGTCACGATGTATCGCCTTGAACGCGATTGGTATTCGCTGGTCGGCGATATCGAGCAAACGACGGATCGCAAGCGCTCCGAAGAAGCCTGCAAAACACTGCATGATGTCATCATGGCCAATGTCGAAGTGTTTCGCAGCCAACCTTATTTCCAGTCCAATGAGCTGACGTTGGTCGATGCGACCATTGCGCCGGTGTTGTGGCGCTTGCCGAGTTGGGGCATCAAGCTGTCGCCGCAGCAGGCCGATGCGGTGTTGCAATACGAACGCAGAGTGTTCCTGCGTCCGGCGTTCCGGCGCAGTTTGTCCTGGGCGGAACGGGCCTTGCGCGTATGAGCGATGCTAAGTTGCCGGAGGTCAGTTCGCGTCGCCCCTATTTGCTGCGCGCTATGCATGAATGGATGACCGATAACCAGCAGACGCCACACCTGGTGGTGAATGCGCTCGCGAACGGCGTTGAAGTGCCGCGCCAGTTTGTGCAAGACGGCAAGATTGTTTTGAATGTCAGTTATCACGCCACCAATGGCTTAACCATGGGTAATGAGCGTGTGGAGTTCAATGCGCGTTTTGGTGGACAAACGCACCATGTCATGGTGCCAATCCAGGCGGTGCTGGGCATTTATGCGCGTGAAACCGGTCAGGGCATGATCTTTAGCGAGGAGGATGCGCCTGAACCCACTCCACCGAATACAACGCCTGAAACGGGTGGCGCTGCTGATGCATCAAGCGTTAAGTCACCGCGCAGTCGGCCAACACTCAAGGTCGTCAAGTAGGAGCGCAGGTTGCTCCATTACAGGCGAAACGCATCCTTAATCCAATCGACTTGGCGTGCAGCGTCGCTGCCGTCGATGGCCACCAAATCAAAGCGCGCGCGAAGCTGACGATATTGCGGATGCGTCTGTAGCAGGTGTTGCGCGGCGCGTATCAGTCGCTGCTGTTTGTGAGCATCCACTGAAGCCGCGGCGCCGCCAAAGCTGCGATCGCTGCGTAAGCGCACTTCCACAAGCACTAACGTGCGTCCCTCGGACATCACCAAATCAATCTCGCCACCCGTGCAACGATAGTTGCGCAGTAGCAGTTTCAATCCCGCTGTTTGCAGGTGGGCAAGCGCTAGTTGTTCACCCAGGTCACCGGCATCCTTGCGGTAACGCTTGTCCATCAGGGGGTGCTGGTCGTGGACAAATTCGGCAAGACTTGCGCTTTGCCACTGACGATCTGCGCCCAATCCGCTTGACGCCTTACTCTGCCGACTTGATCCAATGCTAGTAGTCCGGTAGCGCCTTGTAAGGGCGACGCCAGTTGCGGTTGTGGCGTTTGCAGCCAATTGATCAAGGCAAATGCGTCGATGCCGAACGCATAAAGGCGACTGCGATTGCGTAGACCGGCGCTCCACAGACGCGCCATTTGATCGTGCAGCGCACCTGTTGTGCTATCGCGATTGATCACCCACGGCATGTCGACAAAACGCAGACCTTCCAAGTCGCTGTTGTTGGTTTCAGCTTCGTAACTGTCGGAAGTTGAATAAACAGGTGTCATTGCGTCGGGTAGCACAAAGCGTAGCGCCGGGCGCAGTTGCTTGGCTTGCGAGGCCTGCGCGGCAATAAAAATATAGTCAAAGTCATCGCGCACTTCTTCCATGGGACGCTTGTTGCCCAGTGCATCGTCCAAGGCGCGCGCCTGCGGCGGTTTGCGTGACGCGAACAGTTGTTTGCTGAGGCCAACATAGTCGCGGCTATTGGCGTCGTAGCTGCGTTGATCGACCAACACGCCACCCTGCGCGGCGAGTTCGGCGACAAACGCGCGTTGCACGCGTTGACCCCACTCATTGTTGGGTGTCAGCACAATGGCGCGGCTGTGTCCTTCGTCGCGCGCTCGCTGTGCGACCTGCCGTGCTTCTTCTTCGGGGTCCAAAGCAAACTGAAACATGAATGCGGGTGGCGCCTGCTCGCCGCTGATCAAATTCAGCGCCAAGGTCAGCACGCCAACCTGTTGAGTATTCGCCAGCGCCTCGACATCTTCTTTGAGCAAGGGGCCGACCACCGCCTGAACATCGTTCTGCGTGGCGCGTTGATAAGCGGCAAGCGCGCCGCCTTCATTGGTATCGAACACTTGAATGGCGGGGCGCTGATCGGCCGGCAATTGCAGCGCGGCGCCGAGGAAGCCGTCGCGAATCGCAATGCCCGCAGCTTGCTGTTTGCCAGACAAGGGTAGCAACAAGCCGATGCGCTGACTGCCATGGGTGGCAGTGCTAGCGGTGCTGCTACTGATGGTCAACATAGTGCTGCCGGGATGCCCGGGATAGCGACTGCGCCAATCACTCAAACTGCGATTAAAAGCGAACGCATCGCGCCCGCCACTGTTGAACAACTTGGCAAGTTCCAGCCAGCCGGCAGTGACACGATTGGCGCCTGCGGGCGCAGTGAGATCGCGCCCGGCACTGGCCGCTTGCTTAAGGTTGTTCCACAGCAGACGCCGATTCTGAGTCAGTTCCGATTCGGTCTTGAGCGTGCGTTCGCGTTCCACGGCAGTATTCACTGCCAACACGATGCGGCCTGCGACGAATAACGCTTGGGTGCGTACCGCCAGCACCTCCGCAGAAAATTCTTCCGGAAGCGGCAGCGGAATCTGATCCAGCTGGGCAATGGCGCGGTCCGGTTGCTCGGCACGCAGCAGTAAGTCGGCGCTAACGATGGCGTGCAGCGCACTGTCGCGTGCATTCAGCTTCTTGCCGGTTAGCTCCAGTAGTCGTTGCGCCTTGGCGTGGTCGCCGGCTAGCTGTGCGTTGCGTGCCGCTTTCAGAATGAACCGATCGCGGTCCGTATTGCCGGCTTGCGCCGCCAGCGATTCATAACGCGTCGCTGCATCGCCGAAGCGGCCCTGCGCTGCTAGTTGCTCAGCTTCGTTGGCCAGACGCGCTTGGTTCGTTTGCGTCAGTGTGCTGGTGCTGGTGGACGCCCAGGTGGCTGTCGTGTGGCTGCCGATGAGGGCGGCGCACAATACCGCGAGTGCGGTCCATCCGGTTCTGATCTGTGCTTGCATGTGACTAGCTTCCCCCGCAGCATGACGTGCCGCAAGTGTGTCGTTCGATTATACGGAGCTTTAGCGTGATGCCAGTGGGCAAAACGTCCGGAACCCCCGGTACTTTATTTGTGGTGGCAACACCCATTGGTCATCTCGATGATCTCAGTCCGCGCGCCCGCCACGTGTTGGCTAGCGTGCAATTGATTGCTGCCGAAGATACGCGCCACAGCGGCAAGTTATTGCAACTGATCGGCTGCAGCACCCGGATGCTGTCCCTGCACGAGCACAACGAGCAACGTCGCTGCGCAGAGTTGTTGGAACGCCTGCAACAAGGCATGGATATCGCCCTCATTTCCGATGCGGGTACGCCGTTGATCAGCGACCCCGGCTACACCCTGGTGAACGAGCTGACGCAACAGGGTATTCGCGTGGTGCCCATTCCTGGCCCGTGTGCGGCCATTGCGGCGTTGTCGGTCGCTGGCTTGCCCACTGACCGCTTTGTATTTGAAGGCTTCCTTGCTGCCAAGTCCAACAGGCGGCGCGAGCGACTGCTGGAGCTGGTGCGCGAGCAGCGCACGCTGGTGTTTTACGAAGCACCACATCGATGTCAGGAAACCTTGCAGGACATGGCGACGGTACTGGGTGGTCAGCGGCGTATCGCCGTGTGTCGCGAGCTGACCAAGTTGCACGAGACCAGTTACTACGGCGACTTAGCGACGCTGGCGGCGCAGGCAGCCGAAGACACCGACATGTCACGCGGCGAGTTGGTGCTAGTGGTGGCGGGAGCGGAGCCGGTTGCTAATGATGGCTTGGCCATCGATACCGAAAAGCTGTTGTCAGTGCTGCTCGACGAATTGCCGGCGTCGCAGGCGGCGAAATTGGCGGCGCGAATCACGGGTGGTAATCGCGCAGCGCTTTATGAGCTGGCGGTGCAGCGCAAAATACCCCGCAGTTGAATACGATTGCCATGTAGGGGCGGGTTTCAAACCCGCCCGTCTCACAGGTTTCAAACCCGCCTTCTTAAATCTGATCGGAGGACAGGTTTAAAACCTGCCCCTACTGGGTTCTGTGCCGGTTTTTCTGCCAATTCAAGGAAGTGCTTGCTTGTTGTGGGGGGGCTCTGCACCATGCGCGCCGGGAGTCGGCCAGACAATCGCTGCAAACCTCGCAAGAGGCGAGTGGAGGAAAGTCCGGGCTCCATTGGGCAGAGTGCCAGGTAACGCCTGGGAGGCGCGAGCCTACGGAAAGTGCAACAGAGAGCAAACCGCCTAAGTCGCACGCAAGTGTGGCCGGTAAGGGTGAAAGGGTGCGGTAAGAGCGCACCGCGTCGGTGGTAACACGCGACGGCACGGCAAACCCCACTCGGAGCAAGACCAAATAGGGAGGCAAGCGGCCCACCGTCAAAAGTGGAGCCGTAAAGTGTGGCCCGCACTGCTTCCGGGTAGGTTGCTTGAGGTGTACGGTGACGTACATCCCAGACGAATGATTGTCCTCGACAGAACCCGGCTTATCGGCCGACTCCCACTTTT
>JANMSB010000530.1:0-2192 GCA_031388915.1 Pseudomonadota bacterium
TGCAGCAAGTCATCGAGATTTAATTTTCCGGGCGGCGCTTCGCTGACGCCAATGCTGATGCCACAGTTGAAGTGCTGATCACGCATCCAACTTTCCACTACCGACTGAATGCGCTGTGCGATGACCTGCGCCGAATCAATATCAGTATCGGTTAACAACAGGACAAACTCGTCACCGCCGTAACGGGCAACTAAATCGGTGTCGCGGGTTGTGTCGAGCAACATCTGCGCGACGGTGGCCAGCACCCGATCGCCTTGGACGTGGCCGTGTTGGTCGTTGATGGTTTTGAAGTGGTCCAAATCGGCGAACATCACCACCATGCGGCGCGCGCCCCATTGCGCGTTGGCCAACCAGCCGGTGGCGGCCTCGGCCAAGCCACGCCGATTGAGCAACCCAGTCAGCGGATCGGTGCGGCTCACCAGTTCCGTGCGATGCCGCGCGCGTTCAACGCGGATCATTAGTATGTAGGCGTACACCACGATGATGGCGCCGAACAAACTGAGGAACACCGCGCCCGGCGTGGGCACACTGGTAACCTGCAAGTAACGCAAGGCAATGGCAATGCCGCCGCCCAGCAACGTGCCGGCAATCGCTTCCGCGAAAAAACGCATGCCGTAGCGCATGCCATTGCCCAACACCACCACGATATACGCAACCAGCGACGGTGGAATATCGTTCGGATCGTTCACCACGCACACCGACACCATCAAAATATCCAGCCACAGTGCCAGTCGATAACGCAGTGGCGACACCGGCCGCAGCCAGGCATGGAGAAAATTGATGCTGTTGATCAGCAGGTAGACGGCGAACACCAAGTTCATCTGCCACAGCGGCAGCCAGTTGGGGACAAAGTCCACGCTGTAGTTGAAAAACACCACCCCCAGGAAGGCAAACAGATAGCGGGTCAAGAACTGAATGGCCTGCTCTTGGCGACTGGGGAAGCGAATGGAGAACGAATGGACCTCGGCACGTCGGTCCCCCGACGACCTGCGGCGCTCAGTGTTGACGGGCGGGTCGGTGCGGCGACGATGGTGCATAACCGCCATCGTGCACCAATTTTATTCGGCTTGCCAAGTGCCAGCGAAAACCCAGAGAAAAGGCCCAGAGCAAAGACCAGGGCCTACGGCTGCACTTTAGCCAACCAAGTCTGCGTATCCAGTGGCTGGTCATTCCGTAACCAATGAAACACCAGGCTGTGCCACAACACCCGCTGCACATAGCTGCGGGTTTCGTTGTAGGGAATGTTTTCAATCCATATATCGGCATCGACGGCGTGCGGCGGCAACCAACGTCGAGCAGCGTTGGGACCGGCGTTGTAGGACGCCAGCACCAGCACCCACTGCCCATCAAACTCATCCACCAGGGTTTTTAGATACATCGCACCCAGCGGCACATTAATCGCCGGATTAAACAACGCATCGGCACTGGGCACCGGCATGTTGAATTTGCGCGCCGTCACCTGCGCCGTTTCCGGCAGCAATTGCAACAAGCCTCGTGCATTGGCGCTGGAACGCGCATCGGCACGGAATAAAGTTTCCTGGCGCATCACGCCGTAGATCAAATCCGTCGATAGACCACTGAGCTTGGCAGCGGCATTCACTTCCGTGTCGTAAGGCCGGGGATATAAAAATTCGTAATCGTTGTAGAGTCCGAGTTTGGCCGCAGTGGCGATGGCTTGCTCATGCCAACCCCAATCGTGGGCCAATTGCGCAGCGGCCGGATGTTCACCCGGCTGCAACGCAGCAAATGCCTGGCTCCATTCGATGGCGGCGGCATCAGGCATTTGCACGGCGAACAACTCGCGTGCGCGCTGCATGCCGGGCTGTTGCGCCAGCGTCGACACCACTGCTGCATCCACCGCCAGGGGTTGCGGATGCGGTGTATAGCGGGTTTGCAATCGTGCCGCGGCCATCGCCGCGTAGTAATTATCGTCCTTGGCTACTAACGTTTCATACAACGTGCGCGCTGCATCGGCATCTTTGAGCTGCTCACGGGCGCGCGCCAGCCAATAACGCCAGCGCGCCTGCGTACGCAGCTTGTCCGGCATGGCGGCGATACTTTGTTGCACAGCACGCCAATCCGCCGCCCACAACGCCGCGCGCACGCGCCACTCGTAACCTTGTTCGGTCATGTCCGCCGGCATCACCTTAGCGAAATATTGCAGCGCTTCATCGCGACGGCTCCACGACAAT
>JANMSB010000002.1:0-4595 GCA_031388915.1 Pseudomonadota bacterium
AACGTTCGCCAAGTATTTTTTGCAAAGCAGCAGTATCGGTTGCTTCTCCCCAAGCAAGCGCCTGCGTTCCGCACGCCAGCGCAATCACGACAAGCACTCTTTTGATGATGGCAAGCGTTCCAATTTCTGAATCACGGCGACGCTCGTGATTAATGCGCGCTTGCGCTAGCCCATATTCCGTCACTGCATATCTACCTGGTAATTTAGAGCAGCATGGAATCATGGTCGCATGTCAGAACTGTGACCGTCGGATTGAGAAATGGAGAATACGCTTACCCTGTGTTCGACTGCGGGCACCCCAGTCCAAGCTATCCGAGAGGCCCTGGTACTTATTTAAGCTACTTCCAGACGGGCGCAATGAATTTCGCCCATATAAACCCAGGATTCCGGCGTACGGTAGAGAAAAAGAAGTTGTGCTGATGGAAGCGGTCCACTCGACCCTCACCCCTGTTCCGTCAAATGCCCTTCCGTCAACGTCAACACTCGCTGCATGCGTGCCGCCAGTTCCGGCGCATGAGTCACGATCACCAGTGCAGTACCCAGTTCGCGATTCAGTTCCAACATCAGTTCAAACACTTGCCGGGCATTCGCGCCATCCAAGTTGCCGGTGGGTTCGTCGGCCAACACGACCATGGGTTTGGTGACCAAGGCACGAGCTATCGCGGCGCGTTGACGCTCACCGCCTGAAAGTTGTCCGGGTCTATGCGCTACGCGCGCACCCAAGCCGACGCGCTCCAATAGGTCTTGCGCTTGTTTCTTGGCATCGGCAATCGGCATGCGGCGAATCAATAGCGGCATGGCAACGTTTTCCAGCGCGCTGAATTCCGGCAGCAGGTGATGAAACTGATACACAAAGCCCAAGGCGCGGTTACGCAGCAAACCGCGCGCGGCTTCGGAAAGCTGCGCCACGCTTTCGCCGGCGATTCTCACCGTGCCGGTGCTCGGCGCATCCAGTCCGCCCAACAGTTGCAGCAAGGTGGTCTTGCCCGAACCCGATGCGCCTACAATCGCCACGCGCTCACCGGCACGAATGGTGAGGCTGACATTGTTGAGAACCGTGAGACTGGTTTCGCCTTCGACAAAACGCTTGGTTAGCAGATTGCATTCCAGCACGGGATGAGCATGATGGTTCACAACTTCTCCAGAAACTTCAGAACTACTCATGTCTTAACGCCTTGGCCGGTTCGGTGCGCGCCGCGCGCCACGCAGGATAAATCGTCGCTAAACAACACATGGCAAACGCCACACCGGCCACTTGCACGACATCCAGCCATTGCACCATCGCCGGCAGATCACTCATGAAGTACAGCTTGGCATCCATGAACTGGGTACCGAACATGCTTTCCAGACCATGGATCAGGCGTTCCAAATTCCAAGACAGCAGCGTGCCCAGCACAATGCCGGCCACCACGCCCACGGCGCCGATCAACGTACCTTGGACAATGAATACTTTCATAATCTGCCGTGGTGTTGCGCCCAGTGTGCGCAGAATGGCGATGTCCGATTGTTTGTCTTTCACCACCATTACCAGTGTGGCAATCACGTTGAATGCCGCCACAGCCACCACTAATAACAGAATCAAAAACATCATCGACTTAGTCAGCGCGATAGCGCGAAAGAAGTTGGCGTGTTTGCGCGTCCAGTCGTCCACGTAGAAGCCGCCGCCGAGTTGATTGGCGATTTGCACTGCCACTTGCTGAGCGTTGAAAACGTTATCTAGCTTCAAACGCAGACCCGTCACCGTCTCGCCCATGCGGTACAGGCGCGCGGCGTCCTGCAAATTCAGGTAAGCAAAGTTGCGGTCGTATTCGTACATGCCCACGGCAAAGATGCCCACCACGGTGAAGCGCTTGCTGCGTGGAATAACGCCAGCCATGGTCACCGTGCCCTGTGCGGTGACTGCCACCACCTTATCGCCCACACCGACATGTAAGGCCTTGGCTAGTTCATTGCCGAGCACGATGCCGTACTCGCCGGCACGTAGCGCATTGAAGTCGCCCGCTTGCATATGCGTGCTCAAACTAGCGACTTGGTTTTCTTCGTCGGGCAACACGCCACGCAGCGCCACGCCGCTGTTGGCATCGCCTTGCGGCCCGCTGGTGAGCAGCAGCGCTTGTTGTTCGATATACGGGGCTGTGCCAACGACAGTGACATGTTGCTGCGCTTGTTGACGCACGTCTTCCCAGTGAGATAACGGTCCGCCAAAACCACTGATGGTGGCATGCGCAGTCACGCCGAGAATACGTTCGCGCAACTCACGCTCAAAACCATTCATCACCGACAGCACCACCAGCAACACGGCAACACCCAGCGCTACGCCAGCCAGGGAAATGCCGGAGATTACCGATAGAAACCCATTACCTTTGCCGCCAATACCTTTGGAGCGCAGGTACCGCAAGCCGATTAACCATTCGAAGTAGCGTTGCATGTTGACTACTCGTAGCGCAGAGCTTCGGCTGGTTCGATGCTTGCGCCACGTCGTGCCGGATAAATGGTCGCCAATGCGGTCAACACCAAGGCAATGAACGCCACCCAGAACACTTGCACGCCATGCACTTCGGAGGGGATTTGCGTGATGTAGTACAGCGAGGGATCGAAGAACTGCACGCCGAAGGTATGTTCGATCCACGGCACAATGCTGCCGACGTTGATGGCCAGCGTTATCCCCAACGCCAGCCCAGCCAGAATGCCCACCCAGCCGATCAACAAGCCTTGCGTAATAAACACCGCAATCACTTGGCGCGGCGATAAACCCACGGTGCGCAATATCGCAATATCGGTGCGTTTTTCATTCACCACCATCACCAAGGCGGCCACGATGTTGAACGCGGCGATGGCCACGATCAGCATCAACATCACCGCCATCATGGTTTTCTCGATACGCACTGCGCGGAAGTAACTGGCGTTTTCCTGCGTCCAATCGGTGCTGATGAGCTTGCCGCCCAACTGTTGATTGATCTGTTTGATCAGCTCCGGCGCGGTGAAGATGTCGTTAAATTTGAAACGCAGCCCGGTGGGGGCGCCGTTCGTGCCGGCTAACGCTGCCGCATCGGCCATGTGCATTAATGCCAGCGAGTTGTCTTGTTCCTGCGCGCCAAATTCGAAGATGCCGCTGATCACGAAGGTTTGCAGACGTGGGCGTAGTTCGGTGGTGCCGGCGACGGTTTCCGGGATCAGTACGGTTAGCTCGTCACCGGTCTGCGCTTGCAACTGCCAGGCGAGACCCGTGCCCAACAAGATGTGTTGCGAGCCCGCACTCAAGCTGGCTAACTTGCCGGACACCATGTTGGCGTCGATGTCGGAAACCTGCGGTTCTTGATCGGGCAACACGCCGCGCAACTTAACGCCGGTGAGCATGCCGCCACGGCCGATCATGCCCTGCAACTCGATATACGGCGCAATGCCCTGCACTGCCGGAACTTGCTTGGCCTGCGCTGCCAATACCTGCCAATGGGCTAACTGGCCCGACGCGCCGGATAAGGTGGCGTGTGAGGACAGATTCAACAGCCGGCCGCGCAACTCGCCTTCAAAACCATTCATCACCGACAGAATCACGATCAGCGCCGCGACTCCCAGGCACACACCCAGCATCGACACCCAACTGATGAAGGACACGAAAAAGCCACGGCGGCGGGTGCGCACATAGCGCAGGCCAATGTAAACCGGCAGGGGATAGAACATTAGTTGAGCCCGAAGGCTTACTCCATGGATACAAGAGAGCGATTTTAGTGATGCCGATCATACAAATGCACGTTTATGGATCAGTTGAACAGAATTCCAGTGCTATAGTTCGCCCGGATTTTGTCAGGAGACCTACTTATGCGCGCTGCTAGAACGCCTGCTAGAAAGAATGCCCGCCTGTCACTGCTGGCCCTCAGTGTAGCTGGGCTTAGCTTTGCCGGCAGCGCTTGGTCTGAAGACGTCGCGATGCCCAGCGGCGCAGCGGCCGAGACCGCCACTCCCGCCCCTGCCCCGGTGAATGTCCCTGCCCGCGGCGCCACCATGAACAAAGTGGAAGCCCAACTCGGCGCCCCCACCGAACGCCACGCCGCCATCGGTAACCCACCCATCACCCGCTGGGACTACCCGGGTTTAAGTGTGTTCTTTGAATACAGCCATGTGATTCATAGCGTAGTGCGCTGAAGCACCGCGATTGCCGATCCCAATCAGGCCGACCTTGTGTCGGCCTGATGCGTTTTGGGAAGGTGTCAGCCTTTAGTTGCCCGTTTATACTTCAATACATATTTCTGTATAAATTCCGCCATGAGAACTACGCTCGACATTGACGATGAACTGCCAGTCGTCGAAAAGAAAAGTTGGCAGGAAATGCCATACCGGATGCCTGGATTGCTGCGGCGGTTACATTGCTAGGCAGTCATTTGGTTACGTTTGATCGAGACTTTACGCGGCTGTTGCCGAAGCGGGCTTTAACCGTGTTGCCCGTCATGTAACTAACCGTCCCAGACGGTTTTAACGTGCAGGACTTCAACCCACTGCCTCACCCTGCTACCCTTCGCGCCCTTGTATTAATTGACACCCGACCACCCCGGCAAGTCGCTGACTTGAGGCCGGGTTATTGGCGTTTGCAGACTGAG
>JANMSB010000076.1:0-5107 GCA_031388915.1 Pseudomonadota bacterium
GGCACCGACATCATGGTGGTGCGTGAACTCACCGGCGGTATCTACTTCGGTGAGAAGACTCGCACTGCGACTTCCGCCAGTGACCTGTGCACCTACACCGTGGAAGAAATCGAGAGGGTGACTCGCACCGCTGCTCGGCTCGCACAGCAACGTCGTAAGCACCTCACCTCGGTAGACAAAGCCAATGTATTGGAAACTTCGCGTCTATGGCGCAGCGTGGTCGAGCGCGTCATGAAGACCGAGTTCCCCGATGTGAAGGTGGAACACATCCTGGTGGACGCCGCCGCCATGCACTTGATCCGCCGCCCCTCCAGTTTTGACGTGATCGTCACCGAAAACATGTTCGGCGACATCCTGACCGACGAAGCCTCGATGCTGGCGGGCTCCCTGGGCCTGCTCCCATCTGCCTCCCTGGGGGCCGGCAAACTGGGTCTGTACGAGCCCATCCATGGGTCAGCCCCGGACATTGCCGGCCAGGGCAAGGCCAATCCCTTTGCCACCATCCTGAGCGCAGCCATGCTCCTGAGGCATTCCCTGAGCCTGGAAACCGAGGCGCAAGCCGTTGAATCGGCTGTCTCTTCGGCCATTTCCGACGGCATCCGCACGGCTGACATTGCCTCCGGAGGCCCGGTATCCAGTACATCGGAGGCCGGTAATTCTATAGTGGTCCGTTTGTCGTAAAAACAACGCAAGTCATTGTTTTTAATTAAATATATTGAAGGTCGTAAACCTGAAATCCAGCTTGCCAAACCGCCACCCTATCGGGGTATGATGCCCGCCAATCCACCCGCAGACTGATTCGCAAGCCGTTCCAGACTGCAGGTGTCGCTCAGATTTGGTGGAGATGAGGCTGTGTCAGGTTAGTCCCACGTTGATGCAATCACATCAGCACGACTCTAGTCTTCGTTGCCACATGTAAGGCCGACTTAAACAGTCGGCCTTTTTTTTGTTAGTCACTGCAACAACATCACGAGCAGTGCGCTGAGATCAGTCGCCACGTCGTTGGGCGATCACCAATGTATCGCTTGAGAGAATGACAGCAGCAACGGCTGCAAGATATTGGGATGACATCCCCACCTCGCCTGTCATTTCGAACACAGTGAGAAATCTTTCTTCACTTGCAGGATTTCTCCCTTCGGTCGAAATGACAGCAGCGGGCTAATCAGACCTTCCTTAACCCCGCCCATAACTCAACTGCACGCCGTCGCTACCACACAACTTACGTAACTGTTCCAGCAACTCATTGCTGGGAGCGATCTTCCATTCATCCGAGAAGCTCACCACGGCTCGGGCAGATTGGTTGCGGTAGTGAACTGCGATGCAGCAGGGTGCGTTACCGCTGCGATGCGGACTGAGGATTTGTTCCAATTGTCTGGCGACATCACGGCGCGTGCCGTTGGCTTCAGGCCAACGGATTAGCAAGCGTCGGGCATTCTGCTGACGAATCTGCTCTACGGCCTGCACTTTGTTCACTGTTAGGCGCCAACCGTCGATGAAGTCGTCGTAACGAATCTTGCCTTCCAACAACACAATCGCGCCCTTGGTGAGGATGTTCTTGTATTGCGCGTAGGCGTCTTCAAACAACGTCGCTTCCAGGCGCGCACTGCGGTCGTCGATCTTGAGAATGATGCGATTGCCACGTTTGCCAATTTCATCGACCATGCCGGCGACGGTGACTGGCTTGCCTTGGAAACGGAAGCCTTCGCCCTGCTGCACCACGGGTTTATCGCCGGTGAGATCGTCAATCGGGCCGCTAGTGAGCGACCGCAACTCGTCGCGATATTCGTCAAACGGGTGCCCAGTCAGATACAACCCCAAGGTTTCGCGTTCACCATCCAGACGCACGCGCTCCGGCCACTCCGGCACTTCCTGCAGGACCACGGGCGCGTGATCTTCTACGGCTGGCGTCGCCGACAAACCAAACATATCGTTCTGCCCCACTTCCTTGGCCTTGGAGGCCTGATCGGCCATCTGCATGGCGTTGGCCAAGTTGTGCATCAGTGTCGCGCGGCTAACATTGAAGCTGTCCATCGCGCCAGAGCGAATCAACGCTTCCAGCACGCGCTTGTTCAAACGATTGGCGTCGCTGCGATGGCACAGATCGGCCAGACTCTTGAACGGACCATTGGCTTCGCGGTCCGCCACCAACGCATCCACCACGCCCTGCCCCACACCCTTGATGGCGCCCAGGCCATAACGGATGGTGCGCTTGCCCGAAACAGTGAACATATAAGAAGAGAAGTTCACATCCGGCGATTCCACCTTCAGACCGATGCGGCGTGTTTCCTCGATCAGCGCCACCACCTTATCGGTCTTGTCCATATCCGAGGACAGTACGGCGGACATGAAGGCTTCGGTGTAATGCACCTTTAAGTAGGCGGTCTGATACGACAGCAAGGCATAGGCCGCCGAATGCGACTTGTTAAAGCCGTAACCGGCAAATTTTTCCATCAAGTCGAAAATGAAACCAGCTTGGTCGGGATTTACCCCGCGTGCCTTTGCGCCTTCGACAAAGATGGTGCGCTGCTGGGCCATTTCTTCCGCTTTTTTCTTGCCCATGGCGCGACGCAGCATGTCGGCGCCGCCCAGTGTGTAACCGGCCAGCACCTGGGCAATCTGCATCACCTGTTCCTGGTACACGATCACGCCATACGTGGGCGCGAGCACCGGCTTCAAATCGGGATGCAGGTAATCGATGGGCCCGCCTGTATCAGCATGTTTGCGGGCGATGAAGTCATCCACCATGCCGGCTTCCAAGGGGCCGGGACGGAACAACGCCACCAAAGCAACGATGTCTTCGAAGCAGTCGGGCTTTAGCCGGCGGTTCAAGTCCTTCATACCGCGCGACTCCAATTGGAACACCGCTGTAGTGTCGCCACGCTTCATTAATTCATAGGTCGGCTTGTCGCTGAGCGGCAGCGCCGCCATATCCAACGGCAGTTCGGAATTCTTATAACGCTGCGCGTTAATGTTCTTCACGGCCCAATCGATAATCGTGAGCGTACGTAAACCCAAGAAGTCGAACTTCACCAAACCCGCCGCTTCCACGTCATCCTTGTCGAACTGAGTCACCACGCTCTTGCCGTCTTCGTCGCAGTACAGCGGTGCGAAGTCGGTCAGCAAGGTGGGCGCGATCACCACGCCCCCGGCGTGCATACCGGCATTGCGCACTAGGCCTTCCAGCGACAGCGCTAAATCCAATACCGCCTTGGTGTCTTCTTCGTTTTCGAAGCGGCGGCGCAGTTCGTCTTCCTTGGCGATGGCGTCCTTAAGTGTGATGCCTAGTTCAAAGGGAATCAGCTTGGCGATGGAATCGGCAAAGCCATAGCTTTGTCCCATCACGCGCGCCACGTCGCGCACCACGGCTTTGGCAGCCATGGAACCGTAGGTGATGATTTGCGAGACGCGATCACGGCCATATTTCTGCGCCACGTAGTCAATCACGCGGTCACGGCCGTCCATGCAAAAGTCGATATCGAAGTCGGGCATGGAGACACGTTCGGGATTCAGGAAGCGCTCGAACAGCAGGTCGTATTGCAACGGATCGATGTCGGTGATCTTGATGGCATAGGCCACCAAGGAACCTGCGCCCGAACCACGTCCGGGGCCCACCGGAATATCGTTGTCCTTGGACCATTGAATGAAGTCGGCCACGATCAGGAAGTAACCAGCGAAACCCATCTTGCAGATCACCTCCAGCTCGATCTGCAAACGCTGGCGATAGTCGTCGTGGGCAATTTTGCGAATCAGATTTTTTTCATTCGCGGCCAGATACTTCAGGCGTTTTTCCAATCCTTGCTTGGCTTCCTGCACCAAAAACTCTTCGGTGTTCATGCCCTCCGGCACGGGATACGCCGGCAACACCGACTTGCCTAGCTTCACTTCCAAATTACAGCGCTTGGCCAGTTCCACTGTGTTTAGCAGTGCTTCAGGCAGATCGGCAAACAACTCCGCCATTTGCTCGGGGGATTTCAAATACTGCTGCTCGCTGTAGCGACGCACGCGATTGGGGTCACCCAACTGCGCACCGTCGTGAATACAGACGCGCGCTTCGTGCGCCTCGAATTCACTCGGCGCAATAAATCGCACATCGTTACTCGCTACCACCGGCACACCGCGCCGCATGGCCATATCCACGGCCGCAGCCAGATGCATTTCTTCACCAGCACGGCCGGTGCGCAGCAGTTCCAGGTAAAAACGATTGCCGAACAGCTCAAGCCAATAGTCCAAAGCTTGATCGCTTTCAGTCCGGCGGCCATTGATCAATAAACGCCCTAAATCGCTGTTCGGGCCGGCCAGTGCAACCACGCCGCTTAAGCTGTCGCGACTCAGCCATTCGCGCCGCGCCAGCGGAATGCCTTTGTGCTGACCTTCCAGATACGAACGACTGATCAAGCGCGTGACATTTTTATAGCCCACTTCGTTCTGGCACAGCAGCACCAGGCGCGACGCCTCTACTTTGTCGCCGGGTTCGTGCAGCAACAAATCCACACCGATAATGGGTTTCACGCCTGCCGACTGCGCCGCCTTGTAGAACTTCACCATCGCAAACAAGTTGCTTTGATCAGTGAGCGCCACGGCCGGCATACTGTGTTTGGCGACGGCGTCCATCACACCTAGCACACTCACATTGCCCTGGTCGTCCTTCTCGCTTTGAATGCGAATGACGCTATCGACCAGCGAATATTCGGTGTGCAGGTGCAGGTGGACGAAGGACATGGAAGGGGCGTCACCGGGCTAGGAAAAAGGCGGGCGTATTATCGCACGCGCCAAGCGCCGCAGATGGGCATCTCACGATTTGTTAGGCGTAAAAAAAGCCAACCGGATTTCTTGAAACACCGGCAAAGCTTCGCAACGCGCCACTTGCTCGTTCAAGCTGGGATAAGCCGTCATATCCACGCCCAATGCGTCACTTAGAAAAGTGACTACACAGGAAACGGTGATGTCTGCTTGCGTCATACGCTCGCCGACTAACCACTGTTGGCCTGCGCGTTGCTGACATGCGTGGTCCAGCTCGGTTAAGGCGTCGGAGACTTGCAAACGACAGCGATCTAGCCAGGGTTCATGAATTTTTTCGGCCGGCCGAAACACGCGTTCGTAGATTTGC
>JANMSB010000095.1:0-3605 GCA_031388915.1 Pseudomonadota bacterium
TGTACAAGTGCGGCTTTTGTGCGTTCTCTAAAGGTAAAGCGCACGAGAATCTGCGTGGCGCGCCTTATCTCGTGGACTTCGATGAAATTCGTCGCCGTGTGCGCGAAGCCTGGGAACGCGGCGGCACGGAGGTGTGCATGCAAGGCGGTATTCATCCTTCGTTTACCGGTCAAACCTATCTGGATATTTGCAGCGCTGCGAAACAAGCGCAGCCACAGATTCACATTCATGCCTTCTCGCCGCTGGAAGTCAGCCATGGCGCACACACGCTGGGCATTTCGGTCAGTGAGTTTCTCGTTGAACTTAAGCGCGTTGGTTTAGGTTCACTGCCGGGCACCGCGGCGGAAATCCTGGATGATGAAATTCGTAATCAACTGGCGCCGGACAAACTCAACACGCAGGAATGGCTCGATGTGGTGGCGCAGGCGCATCGCGTTGGTCTGCCGACAACGTCTACCATCATGTTCGGTCATATCGAAGGTTACCAACATTGGGCACGACACCTGTTGCATCTACGCACACTGCAACAAGCAACCGGTGGACTCACTGAATTCGTGCCATTGCCGTTCGTACATATGGAAGCGCCCATGTATCTGCGCGGTCGCGCACGCAAAGGTCCAACGTTGCGCGAAGCGTTGTTGATGCACGCGGTGGGTCGCTTGGTGTTGTACCCACTCGTACGTAATGTGCAAGCTTCATGGGTGAAACTCGGACCGGCGTGGGCACAGCGCTGCCTGGTTTCCGGTGCGAATGATCTCGGCGGCACATTGATGAATGAATCCATCAGTCGCGCTGCAGGCGCAAGTTACGGACAGGAATTCGCTCCCGCCGAAATGCAATCAGTCATCACCGCACTGTCTCGTCCATGGCGGCAGCGCAATACGCTGTATGGCAATGTCGACGCGGCGGCTATCGAGCGCGCACACAATGCCGAACCACTAGCGGCCGTCATTAACGCGCCGATTAATACCTCCATGAAACGTCGCGCTGCGTCGGTGTGCGTGTGAGCGAGTTCGCCGGAACGCTGGCGTTTCTGCCCATTGCAGGCTTGCCGGAAATACACCCTGGCGATGACTTGGTGGTCTTACTCGAGCAAGCACTCGACGCGCTACCCAATCCCACACTGTGCAACGGCGATGTGTTGGTATTGGCGCAGAAAATCGTGTCCAAAGCCGAGAATCGCTACGTTGATCTCGCCACCATAGACCCCAGCGCCGAAGCACATTCGTTGGCGCAACGCTGTCGCAAGGACCCACGCTTGGTCGAACTGGTGCTGCGCGAATCCAGCGAAGTGGTGCGCGTGGCGACAGATGTACTCATCGTGCGGCATCGTCTCGGCTTCGTCGTCGCCAATGCGGCTATCGATCAATCGAATCTGCCGCCCGAGAGTAGCGCGAGTGGCGAACGCGTGTTGTTGCTGCCGGCAGATCCAGATGCGTCTGCCGAGCAACTGCGCCTGCTGTTGCAACAACGCTTCGGCATCAAACTCGCGGTGCTGATCTCCGACAGCTTTGGTCGACCCTGGCGCATGGGCGTATGTGGTGTGTGCGTGGGCTGTTCGGGCTTGTCGTCATTGGTGGATCTACGCGGCACACTCGATCGTCATGGCCGCCCGCTGCAAGTGACACAGTTGGCAATCGCCGATCAACTCTGCGCCACGGCAACCTTAGTATGCGGTGAAGCGGATGAAGGTCGACCGATGGTGGTTGTGCGCGGTGTACCACCGCACTATCTCAGCGAGAGTCGTAGCGCACGCGATTTAGTGCGGCCACTGGCGCAGGATCTATTCCGTTGAGTCTGTTTCAATGAGTCTGCTTCAATGAATAAGGCCAAGCCACTGTATCTCGCACTCTCCGGCGGCGTGGGTGGCGCCAAGTTGGCTTTGGGTTTGTCGCAGGTGTTGCCGGCTGAATCGTTGCTGGTCGCCGTTAACGTTGGCGATGACTTCGAACACCTGGGCCTGACCATCTGTCCCGATATCGATACCGTCTTGTACACATTGGCCGGCGTCGTGCATCCGCAGCAAGGCTGGGGACGCAACGATGAAAGCTCGCAGGTACTCGATGAACTGCGTCGCTTGGGTGGCGATAGTTGGTTCATGCTCGGCGATCGCGACATCGCGCTGCACCTACTGCGTCGCCAATTACTGCAACAAGGGCTGACACTGAGTGAAGTCACGGCACAACTGGCGCGGCGTCTGGGTATTGCAGCCACAGTCGCACCGATTACCGATGCGCCGGTGCGCACCCTGGTGGAAACGGATCAAGGTCGTCTCGCGTTTCAAGATTACTTCGTGCGGCTACGTTGCCAACCCATGCTGCGCTCGCTGGAATTTCACGGCGCAAGTTCGGCTGTGCTGTCGCCTGCCGTGCGCGCTGCGCTGCACAGCGAAGCTCTAGCCGGCGTCATACTGTGCCCCTCGAATCCCTACCTCAGCGTGGCGCCGATGCTGGCCGTTACTGAGTTGCGCGAGCGTCTGCGTACATTAAAAGTTCCGGTGGTGGCGGTCTCGCCCATTGTTGCGGGTGAAGCAATCAAAGGCCCCACCGCCAAGATCATGCGCGAACTGAACGTCGAACCCACTGCCGGTGTCATCGCGGAGTTGTACGCAGATTTTGTCGATGTCGTGCTGGTCGATACCGCTGATGCGCAGCTTGCCGCGACAGATAAACGTTTCGTGGTCGCACCCACGGTGATGAAAACCACTGAACAGAAAATGGCGCTGGCACGCGATTGTCTCAAGCTCATTGGCGCGCTGCGGGGCAGTATCGCTGGACAATAAACTTCGGCGGCCCCGCGCTCGACGGCCATGTGTCCTCAAGGCGCCCTTTCTGCGTCGCATCGTTGCCCAAGGCGACGATGTTTCAGTGGATTTAAAATCCGCGTTGGGCATTACCCGCATCCACGGCGTCACGGCGCTGTCCACCTTCCGCATGGGCAATCCACACATCGGTGGGCTGAATATCCAACAGGGCGGCGCAGTGTTTACGTGGGATGGCCAGAGCGCCTACGGTATGGTGGAACGCTCCAGCCACGAGAGCCTGACGACCATCGGCTAGCTGACGACGCGGCCACCGTTGACGCCGATGGTCTGGCCAGTGACATAGCCGGTGTCGTCCGACACCAGCCACGCGGCGGCGTTGGCAATGTCCGCCGGTTCGCCCTGGCGTCGCACCGGCAATGTCGCCAGAAGCGTTTCGATCGGCGTTTGGAATAGCTGTTTACTGGCTTCCGACATGACCGTGTTCATCACTGAGCCCGGTGGAATGTTGTTAACGGTAATACCCAGAGGACCGAGCTCCTGGGCCAGCGTGCGGGTCAGCGAAATCACCGCTCCCTTCGACGCAGAATAATGTGCCATGTTGAAAGCGCCGGTCTGGGCGCTGGACGAAGAGATGTTGACGATACGGCCCCATTTGGCGGCCTTCATATCCGGCAAGCAGACTTGCGTGACGATGAAGGTCCCCTTGACGTTGATCTCCATCATCCGATCCCACTGCTCGTCGGTGATCTGCTCGAAGGGAACAAAGCCGGTGATGCCGGCGTTGTTAACGCAGATGGTGATGGGTCCGAAGGCTTCGCGCAGTTTGCTCGCAGCAGCGGTA
>JANMSB010000171.1:0-19468 GCA_031388915.1 Pseudomonadota bacterium
AACTCAAGTTGTTGCGTGCGTCGGCGGTCTGCGTGAAGTTGGTCGACAAGCCAACCGGATCAATACGGTAGGTACGGAATGGCAGGAACAGCGCGTCCAGCTGATAGTCGTCCATCAGCTTCACCAGCAAAGTACGCATCACGTCCTGTTGCTTGTAGGCTGCAATCAAACCCGCATCGCGCTCCAGCGGCATGGCGCTCTTCGACGCGGTGATGATGCCGGGTTTCACCATATCGCCACCCTTGGCGATCATTTCATCGACAGTGCGAATTGGTGCAGATTGGGGTAACGCCGCCAGATACTTGTTGATGGCCACTGCCACTTCAAACGAGGACGCGGCAGCATCGGCCTGCATCGCTACAATGTCCATGCCGGAGCGTACATCCAGCACCACTGCGCCCGCCTTGCGAACCTCACCTACTGCCTTCTCAAACAGCGCAGCACCTTCTTCATGACCGGCGCCGGTACGCACCATTTCGCGCAACACGCCGATGCGCGCACCTTTCAAACCAGCGGAACTAATGTAGCTCGTGTATGGGCGATCAGGCATCTTGCCAACCGATGCTTCAGTGGCCAGGTCCGCCGCGTCATAACCGGCAATCACTTCCAACACGGCGGCGCAGTCATACACATTGCGACACATCGGCCCACCGTTTTCCTGACGCGGTGAACTCCACATCATGCCGGTGCGCGACACCAGACCGTGCGACATGGCAAACCCCACCAGATTGTTCTGCGCGGTAGGGATGGTGATCGAGCCGCCGGTATCCGAACCCAGGCCCACCGTGCCAAACCATGCCGACATGGACACGCCTGTGCCTGAACTCGACGAACCGGGAAATTTGGTTTGGTTGTAGGCGCTGAGCACCTGCCCTTTCAGCGTTGAAGCACCGCGTGGCGCAACGCCATACCAGTCGGATTGATTGAGTTTCGCCAGAATAATTGCGCCCGCAGCACGCAAACGGCCAATCACGAAACTGTCGTAAATCGGTTGCGAAGTGGCCATGGGCCTGAAGCCACCAGAGGTCGGCATGTCCTTGGTGTCGAACACATCCTTAGGCAATACGACAATGCCGTGCAGTGCGCTGCGCTTCTTGCCGGCCTTGCGTTCGGCATCCAGCGCCCGTGCTTCGACCAGCGCCTTCTCGCGATCCTTGAGGGTGATGATGGTATTGAGCTTGGGACCTTTCTGGTCATAGGCATCAATGCGTGCCAGATAGAGTTTCACCAGTTGCTCGGAACTGAGCTTGCCAGCATCCATGGCGGCTTGAAGTTCAGCGATGGTTGCGGTGCCTAGTTGCAACTCGGCTGCCTGCACCGATGGCAATGACGATAGCGCCAGTAATGTCAGCCCCACGGGCAACAAACTGCGACGCAGCGACTGGCCAACCGACGAACAGCCGATCATGTTGATCCCCGGAAAGTGAGCGAAAGACAGTGGATGTGTCCTTCAGACGCTCGGGAATGCGTGGCCCCTATGTGCGTATTGGGGGAGTCAGAGCGACAGCAGGTGTTTGGGCATCACCTGCCATTCAGGCCTGTAGGTTTTTCTCAAAGCAGCGGAACAGCCCCTTCCGAAACTTGACCGCACCGACATCAACATAGCCCAAGCGTCGATAAAGACACAAAGCTCGCTGATTCAAGCTGAAAGCATCAAGCCTGATAGCGGTGTATCCCCGCCTGACCGCCTCGACCTCAGCAGAACGCATCGCAGCACTCGCGAAGCCATTGCCTTCATAGTCAGGATTGACCATCAGCCGATGAACAACTGCCACTATGGACAAGGGGGACTGCCAAGCTACTGCCGCGTACTCCGGCTCCTGCTGTGTGTTAAGAACCCATGAAGCAACAACCTGGTCACTGGCAACAAACATATACAGATGTTGACCAAGAACATCGGCACGCATCATTTGCTCGTTTGGATATATCTCATCCCACTGATCCAGCCCAATAGATCTCATCTTCCTGATGCAATCCGACAAGAGCTTCATGAGATCAGGCAAATCCTGCTCGTCCGCCAAGCGGACAGAAATATCTGGCCGCTCGACGAACATTGGCATTACGCCACATCCTCATGATCAAACTTCCCTTCTTTCAAAAACTTCGCCACTTGCCGGGTTGCCAGGGGCGAGAACACCATGGAGGTATGAGTCACTGGCAGAATGATGTGATCGGCTGCGCCATTGAGTTTGGTTTCTTCAATCGACACCGTACCGTCGCTGTTGCCGCTCATTTCGTTGGAGAAGAATCTGCCGAAACCCATATTGGCCGAGCCGGCGATGATGCCGATGTCGCGACGGCCATCCCAACGCCTGGGCTCGCACTCCAGCACTTCCTTGCGTACCTCATCACCCACAGCAGCGCGGCCCAAAGTCCATTTGGATACTGCTTCCAAGGTACGGCTGCCTTGCATGGGTGAGCCCATGAACACCGCGCGGCCTGGCGGCAGATCATTGGTGGATTCGAGCAGTTTGTAACTCACCACACCACCGAGACTGTGGCCGACGAAATGCAGGCGCTCGCACTGTTGTGCTTGAGCTACTTCACGCAGTTTGCTGACGTGATCGATCATTTGTCCCGTCACCGATGCATAGGAAAACATCACGCACTTGAAACCATAGTCGGTTTCCAGGCGATGTTTGAGCAACGACATTTCCATGCCAGTCATCCATAAGCCGTGAACAAGGATGATGGTGTCAGTGGGCATGGTTAGATTCAGGTTACGTTATCAATACCAGAACGCAGTTTCATCGTAGGGGCAGACCCATGTGTCTGCCCGTTCCAGACGGGCGAACAGGATGCCTCGGAAGCCCCGGCGGGGGCCACAGGTTCGCCCCTACAAGTTCAATCCGCCTTCACTGGCAACTTCACGCGAATGTGCAGCTCTTTAAGCTGCGCTTCGCTGACTTCGGTCGGTGCATTGGTAAGCAAGCAGGCAGCAGTCTGAGTCTTGGGGAAGGCGATCACATCGCGGATGCTGTCGGCGCCGGCCATGAGCATCACCAGACGATCCACACCGAATGCCAAGCCACCATGCGGTGGCGCGCCAAACTTCAAGGCTTCGAGCAGGAAGCCAAATTTCAGTTCGGCTTCTTCCCTACCGATGCCGAGCAAATCGAACACGGTGGACTGCATGTCTTGACGATGAATACGCACTGAACCACCGCCGACTTCCGAACCATTCAGCACCATGTCGTAGCCCTTGGACAACGCACTTTCCGGGTCGGCCTTGAGCGCGACTGGATCATCGTTCTTCGGTGCAGTGAATGGATGATGTAGCGCCGCCCAGCGCTTGCCATCTTCATCCCATTCAAACATGGGGAAGTCCACCACCCACAGTGGCCGCCAACCTTCGGCTACCAGCCCAAGATCCTGACCCACCTTCAAACGCAAAGCGCCGATGGCATCGTGAACGACTTTCGCACGATCCGCGCCGAAGAAAATCAGATCGCCATCTTTGGCACCGGTGCGTTCCAGAATGCCGGCCACAGCGGTATCGCTTAAGAATTTCAGAATTGGCGATTGCAAGCCATCGCGGCCCTTGGCGACTTCATTCACCTTCACATAGGCCAGACCCTTGGCACCGTAACGACCGACGAAACTGGTGTAGTCGTCGATTTCTTTACGCGACAAACGCTCGCCACCTTTGGGCACGTTGAGCGCAACCACACGACCTTTCGGATTTTGTGCCGGGCCGGCAAACACTTTGAATTCGCAATCGCGCACCAGATCGGCCACGTCATGCAATTCCAGCGGAATACGCAGGTCCGGTTTATCCGACGCATAGCGACGCATGGCTTCGGCATAGGTCATACGCGGGAATGGGTTGGGCAACTCGGTGTTCATCACCGTCTTGAACAGATCGCGGATCAAGCCTTCCATCACATCGGTGATCTGCTGTTCGCTCATGAACGACGTCTCGATATCGAGCTGAGTAAACTCCGGCTGACGATCAGCGCGCAGGTCTTCATCGCGGAAGCAGCGCACGATCTGGTAGTAGCGATCAAAGCCCGACATCATCAACAATTGTTTGAAGATCTGCGGCGACTGCGGTAACGCAAAGAAATGTCCTGGATGCGTGCGGCTAGGCACCAAGTAGTCACGCGCGCCTTCGGGCGTGGCCTTGGTCAACATCGGCGTTTCCATGTCGATGAAGCCGGTATTGTCGAGGTAGTTGCGCAGCGCCATAGTGACGCGATGCCGCAGGCGAATGCGCTGCTGCATGACATCGCGACGCAGGTCGAGGTAGCGATACTTCAGACGCAACTCTTCGTTGGTCTGCTCGTCGTGATGGAACGGCGGGGTTTCCGAGCGGTTGAGAATTTCGAGATCCGTCGCCAGCAATTCCACCTGGCCAGAGGCGAGGTTGGTATTGGCAGTGCCGGCCGGGCGTGGCCGCACCTTGCCGGTGACACGGATGCAGAACTCGCCGCGCAGGCGTTCGGCAAGTTCGAAGCTCGCCTTAACATCAGGATCGAACACCAGTTGCAGGAGGCCTTCACGGTCGCGCAGGTCGATGAAAATCACGCCGCCGTGATCACGGCGCCGATGCACCCAACCGGCTACCGACACTTCCTGACCGGCCAGGGTTTCGTTGACCTGACCGCAATAATGAGTACGCATGGAAAAGACCTGGGCTGTGGCCGTGGACTTCGTAGCCTGGGATGCAATCCCAGCATCCGGATGCCCAAGACCTGATTAACGAGGCCGCGAATGTTACGGAGGCCGCCCCACCCTAGCAACTTAAGTATGGATCTAGCAGCCTGTCTCCCTCCCCCGCTCGCGGGGGAGGGCTGGGGTGGGGGCGCGCCTTTGCAGACTACTTCTTGCGGGCGACCGACTTGGCTACCGTCTTCTTGGCGGCTTTCTGGGCGGCTTTCTTGCCCGCTTTCTTAGCGGTCTTTTTGGCCACTACCTTTTTCTTAGCCGGCGTCTTTTTGACGGCAGCCCGCTTCACAGGCTTCTTGGCCGACTTCACTTTGGATGGCTTACTCACTTTGCCGGCTGCTTTCTTGCCCACTTTCTTAGCCGCCACTTTCTTCAATGCCTTGCTGGCCCGCAGCTTGACCTTCTTGTCGTCGCTATCGGCACTGGCAGCGGCAGGCTCCTTGTCCTCGGCCCCTGTATCAACCAAGTTGCGCTTGTTTTCCTTATCCGATTTGAAATCGGTTTCGTACCAGCCGGAACCCTTCAAGCGGAATACCGGCGCGGAAATCAGCCGCTGCATGGTTTCCTTGCCGCAGCTCGGGCATTTTTTCAGGGGTGGATCGGAAATCTTTTGCAGCGTTTCAACGTAAAACTTGCAGGCAGAACATTCGTATTCGTAGAAAGGCATAGGTCGATTACTCTTCCAAGTAGCAAAACCAGATCACAGGTTGTTCCGCATCATAGGGACAAACTGGGATTGTTCAAGCGGTAGCATGCCGGTCAGTCATTCGTTAACACGCCGTTTAATCCACAAACGGTGCGGACCAGAGCCCTTATCCGCCAACTTGTCGAAGGGATTCCGCAACCGACAATCGCTTCATCCGTTCGGCACAGGCGGCATGGCCGACTCCTTCTACTGCTACGATCCCGACAACCACAACCTGGAGCTGCGTTGTTACGAAAACGACTCAGGTTAAACGCACAGATTCTTATCGCGAAAAAACCAGTTCGCCATGCTTTGCAGAGACCTTCACCTGTGCACCTGGTCCGAACTCGCCGCGCAGAATGCTCTGCGCTAACGGGTTTTCCACCTGCGCTTGAATGGCACGTTTCAGTGGCCGTGCGCCGTACACCGGATCGAAACCAGCTTTACCGAGCAGATCGCGCGCGGCATCGTCTAATGTGATCGCAATATCGCGCTCGGCCAGACGCTTGCGCAGGTTGCCGAGCTGAATATCGACAATCGAGCGCAGTTGAGTGCGATCCAGCGGATGGAACACCACGATGTCATCGACGCGATTGATGAATTCGGGACGGAAGTGCTGGCTGACAATTTCCAGCACCGCTTTTTTCATCTTGTCGTACTGCTTTTCGCCTTGGCCTTCGCCCCCCTTTTCAACTGTGAGCTCCTGAATGACATGCGAGCCGAGGTTGGAAGTCATGATGATGACAGTGTTACGAAAGTCCACAGTGCGGCCTTGGCCATCGGTGAGCCGGCCATCGTCCAGCACTTGTAGCAACACGTTGAACACATCGGGATGCGCCTTCTCGACTTCATCGAGCAGGATCACCGAGTACGGCCGACGACGCACGGCTTCAGTGAGATAGCCGCCTTCTTCATAGCCGACATAGCCCGGAGGCGCGCCAATGAGCCGGGCCACGGAATGCTTTTCCATGAACTCGGACATGTCGATGCGCACCATGGCTTCTTCCGTGTCGAACAAAAATTCCGCCAGCGCCTTGCACAGTTCGGTTTTGCCAACACCGGTGGGTCCCAAAAAAAGAAACGACCCATTGGGACGATTGGGATCGGAAATACCGGCGCGCGAGCGACGAATAGCATCAGACACGGCGGTCACCGCTTCACGCTGACCCACGACACGCATGCCCAGCGATTCTTCCATACGCAGCAGTTTTTCTTTCTCGCCTTCGAGCATCTTAGACACGGGAATGCCGGTCCACTTGGACACCACTTCGGCGATTTCCTCTTCCGTCACTTTGTTACGCAGCAGTCGCGTTTCGTGCGGCTCGGCTGCAGCCGCTTGCGCCAAGCGCTTTTCCAATTCGGGAATCTTGCCGTATTGAAGCTCGGACATCTTGGCTAGGTTCTGCGCACGGTGCGCCGATTCCAATTCCATGCGCGCTTTTTCCAGCTCTTCCTTGATACCCGCAGAACTTTGCACGGCGGCTTTCTCGGCCTTCCATACTTCTTCGAGATCGGCGTATTCCTTTTCCAGCGCCTTGAGTTGCTCATCGATGATGCCGAGGCGCTTCTTAGAAGCCTCATCCGATTCTTTCTTGAGCGCCACGCGTTCTATCTTGAGTTGAATGATGCGGCGTTCGAGTTTGTCCATCTCCTCCGGCTTAGAGTCGATTTCCATACGAATGCGCGAGCCGGCCTCATCGATTAAATCAATCGCCTTATCGGGCAATTGACGATCAGTGATATAGCGATGCGAGAGTGTGGCCGCCGCCACAATGGCAGGGTCAGTGATGTCAACGCCATGATGTACCTCGTAGCGTTCTTTCAGGCCGCGCAGAATGGCGATGGTGTCTTCGACCGAAGGCTCATCGACCAGCACCTTTTGGAAACGCCGCTCCAACGCCGCATCCTTCTCGATGTACTTGCGATATTCATCCAGCGTAGTGGCGCCGACGCAATGCAGCTCGCCGCGCGCCAACGCCGGCTTGAGCATGTTGCCAGCGTCCATGGAGCCTTCGGCCTTGCCAGCGCCAACCATGGTGTGCAATTCGTCAATGAACAGAATGATCTGGCCTTCCTGCTTCTTGAGGTCATTCAGGACCGCCTTCAAGCGCTCTTCAAACTCGCCGCGATACTTGGCGCCGGCAATCAAGGCGCCCATATCCAGCGCCAGAATTTTTTTATTGCGAATGCCTTCGGGCACTTCGCCGTTAATAATCCGCAGCGCAAGGCCCTCAACAATCGCCGTCTTACCCACACCCGGCTCACCGATGAGCACAGGATTATTCTTGGTTCGACGTTGCAACACCTGCACGGTACGACGAATCTCGTCATCGCGACCAATGACGGGATCAAGCTTGCCTTCGGCGGCGCGCTTGGTGAGATCGACGCAGTATTTTTCCAGCGCCTGACGGCTTTCTTCGGCATTGGGGTCGTCGATCTTGTCGCCGCCGCGTAGATCATCGATGGCTTTCTCCAGCGCGCCTTTGTGCACGCCAGCCTTGCGCAACAGTTCGCCCAGCGAACCTTTGTCATCCACTGCCGCCAGCACAAACAATTCGCTGGAGATGTATTGATCGCCGCGCTTCTGGGCCAGTTTGTCGGTGAGATTGAGTAGCTTGTTCAGCTCATTGGAAATATGCACCTCGCCGGCGGTGCCTTCCACTTTGGGCAGGCGCTCGATGGCTTCACTCAATTGCGTGCGTAGTTGATTGAGATTGCTGCCGGCCTTATCCAGCAACGGCCGCACCGAACCGCCTTGCTGTTCAAGCAGTGCCTGCATCAAGTGCACAGGCTCGATGTACTGATGGTCTTGCCCGACGGCCAATGACTGCGCATCGGCCAGCGCCATTTGAAACTTGCTGGTGAGTTTGTCCATTCGCATCGGGTAATACCTAAAGATAACGACTGAGGTTGCAGGCTATCTAGGGATGATGCTGCGGAATTCAACGGGCAATGCCATGAGGGGAAGGCGCGGATTGGGACAACAACTGTAGGGGCGGACCTAGGTGTCCGCCCATGTCGAATATTCGGCCGAGCCAGACGGGCGGACACCTAGGTCCGCCCCTACGTCCGTTGCAGTATGCGCGACATCAATGATGCAGCAGGTGCTCCATGCCCCAGATCAACGCCACACCCAGGGAAATCAGCGCGAACTGCTGTATACCCGATTGCGCATCGACGCGTTTGTGTAGGCCGGGAATCAAATCGGCCACGGCGATATAGATGAAACTGGCGGCCGCGAGGGTAATGGCATAGGGCAACACTGCCATGGCGGCGCCCAGCGCAAAGTAGGCCACCACCCCGCCAATCACCGAGGTCAGGCTGGCGGCCAAGTTCAACCACAATGCCTTATTACGCCGCATGCCACCATGCAGCAGGATGGCCAGGTCGCCGACTTCCTGGGGGATTTCGTGCACGATCACCGCCAGCGAAGTCACAATACCCAGATGAATATCGGTCATAAACGCGGCGGCAATCAACACACCATCGAGCAGGTTGTGGAAGCCATCGCCAAATAGAATCATCCAGCCCGAGGCGGCATCACGATGCGTATCCTTAACCACTACCAAGTTGTGCACATGATGCGGCACGCGCGCATGGCCTAGCGGCTGCATGCGGCCCAGCTTCAGCGGCTCTTCAACCGGATGCGCTTCGCAACTGTCGTGATGACAGTGACGCCACAACACCAGCTTTTCCAATACGAAAAAGATCAGCAAGCCGATGAGCAGGGTGAGCCCAACTTGACCGGCGCGCTCAATGCCGGCGGTTTTAATGGCTTCCGGCAGGAGATCCAGTAAGGCCGCGGCGAGCAAGGCGCCGATGGCCACACTGACCAAGTGCGGCACCCAATGTACGCGTTTGTGTTCCGGCACCAGCAGGAACAGCGACGCTGCGAGTGCGCTTAAAGCGCCGCCAAGTGCGGTAGCGGCAATGATCCAAAGAAGCGTGGGCATGAGTTGTTGATATTGTAGGGACGGCTCGTGAGCCGCCCCTACGGGTTGGAATAAAGCGGGCAGCCTACCATGTGCGTAGCGTTTACAAATCGTCCATCCAAATCAAACTCGCCATGCGTCCGCACTGGCCGTCGCGGCGATAAGAAAAAAAACGAGCTTCATCGCGGTAAGTACACCAGCCACCGCCGTAGACAGCCTGCACACCTAAACGCGCCAATTCCTGACGCGCCAACAGGTATAGATCCGCTAGCCAATGATCGGCGCGATGGCTGGCTCTAAACGCCTGTGCGGCTGCGGCATCCTTGCTGGTAAACGCGATGCGCACCTCATCCCCTACTTCGAAGGCGCTAGGCCCAATGGCCGGCCCCAACCAAGCCAGCAATTCTGATCCTGGCAATCCCAGAGAACTGACGGTGGACTCCAATACGCCGCCCGCCAGACCGCGCCACCCGGCGTGCGCGGCTGCGACTCGATCCCCTTCGCGACTGCATAACAACACGGGCAGGCAATCGGCGGTCATCACCACACACACCTTGCCTGGACTGCGCGCAATACAGGCATCGGCAGTGGGTGGACTGGACCATTGATCCGCTTCGATCACTGCGGCGCCATGGACCTGGTTTAACCAGCAAGGCTCAGCGGGCAAACCCAAGGCCTCGCGCAAACGTTGCCGGTTGGTACGCACTGAGTCCGGTGCATCACCTACATGCGCACCCAAATTCAACGTGTCGAACGGCGGCGCGCTGATGCCACCGGTGCGCAGCGTCGAAGCGGTATGCACATTGCGCGGCGCGGGCCACTCTGCCTGAAGCCACTCGAATGGCAGACGCATAACTTATGCTCCGCGTGGATCGGCAGCCTTGGCTTGTGCGAACGCTTTGATATCCGCCGCCAAGGCCTTGAGCAATTGCTTCATATCCGCAGGCAGTGGCGCCTCGCAACTGAGCAACTTGCCGGTGATGGGATGCGTGAGCTCCAGCTTGGCGGCATGCAGGGCTTGGCGATGAAACCCGCGCAACGCCGCATCGAAGGCCGGGCTGGCGCCTTTGGGGATCACCAGGCGTTTGCCGTACACCCCATCGCCCACCAGGGGATACCCGGCGTGGGACAGATGCAGGCGTATCTGGTGGGTACGACCGGTTTCCAATTGCACGCGCACATGTGTGTGAGCGCGGAACCGGGTAATGACACGATAGTGAGTCACCGCATCGCGACCACTGGAGCGAATCGCCATCTTGACGCGATCGGTGGGATGCCGGTCGATGGGTTTGTCGATGGTGCCGCCCGCCGTCATCACACCCACACATACGGCTTCGTAATGACGCTGCACATCGTGGGCTTCAATCATCTCGGTCAAGGCGGTATGCGCGGCCAAGGTACGTGCGATCACCAACAGGCCGCTGGTGTCTTTATCAATGCGATGCACGATGCCGGCACGCGGTAGGGTGGCGAGGCTTGGATCGTAATGCAGCAGGGCATTTTGCAACGTGCCGGCCGGATTGCCTGCGCCAGGATGCACCACCAGACCTGCCGGTTTATTCACCACCAGAACATGCTTGTCGGCATGCACCACGTCCAACTCGATGGCTTCGGCGCGTATGCGGGTATCGACCTCGAACACCGGTTCGACATGCACCTGCTCGCCGCCCAGCACCGGGTCTTTGGGGCGCATTTGCCGGCCACTGACCTGCACTTGGCCGCCCTCGATCCAGCTCTTAAGCCGGGTGCGCGAGTATTCCGGCAACAGCTCGGCCAACACCTGATCCAGGCGTTGGCCAGCATATTCGGCGGGAATCGTCAGATCGACCGGCGGGTTGACTGGAGGGGTTTTTGGATCGTCGGACATGCGTAGGAAACAGGCAGAACCATTTAAAGGGCGCTGAGTCTACACGGAGCCCTAGTAGCCTGTTGGACTTAGGTGATCGTAGGCAGGCGCGTGAATCATTATACTGCCGCCCTCACTACCATCAGAACCCACCAATTCATGAGCATGAATGCCCACATGGCCCGCACAGTTCACATGCCGAGTTTTGCTTTGGCCGCCTTGCTGGCGCTGACCACCTTCGCGCTGCCGGGTTGTAGCAGCTTTCGCGCGAAGCCCATCACCAATGCCGACCAGTTGTACGACCGGGCCAAGAAAGATCTGGATAGCAGCGACTACAACATCGCCATCCAGAACCTGCAATTGCTGGAAGCGCGCTTCCCATTCAGCAATGTCACGCGGCAAGCGCAGCTCGATCTGATGTACGCCTACTACGAAAATGGCGACAAGGAAAACGTGATCGATCAAGCCGACCAATTCATCCGCGAAAACCCGACGCATCCGCGCGTGGACTACGCCTACTACATGAAGGGACTGGCCAACTTCGATCGTGATCGCAACTTCCTGGAGCGCTGGTTCCGCGTCGATTTAAGCAAGCGCCCGCCGGTGGATTCACGCACCTCGTTCCAAGCCTTCCAACTGCTGGTGCAAAAATTCCCCAATGGTCAGTACACCGCCGACGCGCGGCAACGCATGATCTTCCTGCGTAATCGCCTGGCGAACTATGAGATTTACGCGGCGCGCTACTACATGAAGCGCGGTGCCTACGTGGCGGCATTGAATCGCAGCAAGTACACCATTGAGAACTACGACGGCGCACCGGCCATCAAGGAAGCACTGGAAATTTCGCGCGACGCCTACGCCAAACTGGGCATGACGGATCTAGCCGATAAAAGCGCAGCAGTGTTGGCGCAGAACTTCCCGTAATAAATTCCGCGTAGGGGCGGACCCGTGTGTCCGCCCATGCCGAATCTTGCGCAGAACCAGACGGGCAGACAGGATGCTGCGGAATCCCCGACGGGGGACATAGGTCTGCCGCTACGAAGATTTATATCCCGACGTAATCGGGTACCGCCAATCGCGGCCAAAGGCGCGATTACTCACCCGCACGCCCGGCGGCGCTTGACGACGCTTGTATTCGTTGCGCTTCACCATCTGTAGCACGCGACCCACCACGGCACGGTCATAGCCCTTGGCGGCAATTTCATCGACGGATAGATCCGATTCGATGAACCATTCCAGAATCGCATCCAGAATTTCGTAGGGCGGCAACGAGTCGGTGTCCTTCTGATCCGGACGCAGTTCGGCCGAAGGCGGACGATCAATGACTTTCTGCGGAATGACCGGCGACTTGGCGTTACGGAACCGCGATAGGCGATACACCATCATCTTGCTGCAATCCTGAATGGGCGCGAAACCGCCGGCCATGTCGCCATACAACGTGGCATAGCCCACCGACATTTCGCTCTTATTGCCGGTGGTCAGCACCATCTTGCCCTGCTTGTTGGAAATCGCCATGAGCAGAATGCCTCGACAACGCGCCTGAATATTCTCTTCAGTAGCATCGGGTTTGGCGCCGGCAAGCACCTCTTTCAGCGCATCCTGCACCGAGGCAAACATGTTCTCGATGGAAATCACGTCGTAACGCACGCGCAACTGACGCGCTTGCGCGGCGGCTTCATCAAGGCTGAGTTGCGAGGTGTACTGTGAGGGCATCATCACGGCATGCACGCGCTCGGCGCCGATGGCATCCACCGCAATGGCCAGCGTTAACGCCGAGTCGATGCCGCCTGACAAACCGATCACCACACCGGGAAAGCCGTGTTTTTCCACGTAATCGCGCACACCTAGCACCAGCGCGCCATACACACTGGCTTCTTCGGCATACAGCGGTTCTATATACGCACGGCGCGGTTCGGCAATGCCGTTGATGAGATCAATGTCTACGGGATATAACCCTTCCTTGAACGGCGGCATGCGCTGCACGATTTCGCCACGCGCATTCATCACAAAGGAATTGCCGTCAAACACCAGTTCGTCCTGACCACCGAGCAGATTCAAATACACCACCGGCAAGCCCACTTCGTTGATGCGCTCGCGCACCACGGCTTCGCGACGTTGCTGATAGTTAAGCGAATACGGCGAGCCATTGATGACCACCAACAACTGTGCCCCAGCAGCTTTGGCGGCACTGGCAGATGTGGGTTCCCAGATGTCCTCACAAATCAGCGTCGCAACTCGAATGCCTTTGATCTCGATCAAGCCAGTTTCGGTGCCGGGCTTGAAGTAACGCTTTTCATCGAACACCTTGTAATTGGGCAGCTCACGCTTGCGATAGTTAAGTAGCTGCTTGCCGTCGCGTATCACCGCGCAGGCGTTGTAAATAGTTTTGTCCACATACTCTGGGTAGCCCACCACCGCAGTGATGCCCTGCACCTCGGCACAGGCGCGTTGCAAACCAATGTGTACGTGACGACGCACCCCGGCATGGAATAGCAAGTCCTCGGGCGGGTAGCCGGTGAGCGTCAGCTCCGGAAACAACACCAAATCGGCAGCCAACCGATCGCGCGCCTCGGCCGACGCCTGAATGACTCGTTGAGTGTTGCCCTCAACATCGCCTACCGGGATGTTGAGCTGGGCGAGAGCAATGCGCAGGGTGGACATGGTGCGGGGCCTGAATGAAAACGCCTCCGAAGGGAGGCGCGTATCTTATCGAAGGGATCGCGCGTAAGGGCGGTTCGCGAACCGCCCTTACGGGTTACTTCTTCTTGGCTGCCTTCTTGGCCTTCTTGGCTTTCTTGGCTTTCTTGGCGACGACTTTCTTTACTGGCTTTTTGGCGAGCTTCTTGCTGACCTTCTTACTGGTCTTCTTGGGCTTCGCAGCAGGCTTTTTGGCGGCGGGCTTGGCTTTCGCCTTTACTTTCGCCTTTACCTTTACCTTCGACTTAGCCTTAGCCATCTTCTTGCCATGTTTGGCGTATTCCTTGGCAATGGCCGCGCCCAATTCTGCAGGCGAACGCACGGTGCGCACCCCGGCTTCTTCCAACGCCGCAAACTTGTCGGCCGCAGTGCCCTTGCCACCGGCAACAATCGCGCCGGCATGACCCATGCGCTTGCCGGGAGGTGCGGTCACGCCTGCAATATAAGAAACCACCGGCTTGGTGACGTTGTCCTTGATGAAACGTGCGCCGGCTTCTTCGTCGCTGCCGCCGATCTCGCCGACCATGATGATGGCTTCGGTCTTGGGGTCTTCTTCAAACATCGCCAACACGTCGACGAAATTCATGCCGCGCACCGGATCGCCACCGATACCAACACAGGTGCTCTGGCCCAAGCCAATGTTGGTGGTTTGGAACACGGCTTCATAAGTCAGGGTGCCGGACCGCGACACGATGCCGACCTTGCCCGGCTTGTGGATGAAGCCCGGCATGATGCCGATCTTGCATTCACCGGGTGTGATGATGCCGGGGCAGTTCGGGCCGATCAGCAGGCTGCCGTAGTCTTTCAATGCTGCTTTGACTTTGACCATGTCGTTCACCGGGATGCCCTCGGTGATGCACACAATCAATTCGATGCCGGCGTCGGCGGCTTCGAGAATGGCGTCTGCGGCGTACGGTGCAGGCACGTAAATCATGCTGACGGTGGCGCCGGTGGCGGCCACTGCATCACGCGCGGTGTTGAACACCGGCAGGCCGAGATGCTTTTCGCCGGCACGACCCGGGGTGACGCCGCCGACCAGCTTGGTGCCGTAAGCCAGGCACTGTTCGGAATGGAAGGTACCCTGCTTGCCGGTAAAGCCTTGGCAGATAACCTTGGTATTTTTGTTGACGAGGATGCTCATGGAAAACCGCTCTATGAATTCGTTGTTGAAG
Source organism: Pseudomonadota bacterium (assembly GCA_031388915.1). Taxonomy (GTDB): domain Bacteria; phylum Pseudomonadota; class Gammaproteobacteria; order Steroidobacterales; family Steroidobacteraceae; genus CAILZL01. The sequence continues at coordinate 15,001 of JANMSB010000171.1, forward strand.
TGCGCTGGCTGTGGGCCCGGCTTACTTGGCCTTCTTGACCGCTGCCACGACCTTCTTGGCCGCGTCGGTCAAGTCGGTAGCCGCAGTCAGCGCCAGACCGCTACCGGCCAGCAACTTGCGACCTGCTTCGGCATTGGTGCCTTCGATGCGCACCACCACCGGCACTTGCACGCCGACGTCTTTCACTGCCGCGATGATGCCTTCGGCGATCATGTCGCAGCGGACGATGCCGCCGAAGATGTTGACCAGGATGGCCTTCACTTTCTTGTTGGACAGAATCAGATTGAAAGCCGCAGTCACGCGTTCCTTGGTGGCGCCGCCGCCCACGTCGAGGAAGTTAGCGGGCGAGCCGCCGTACAGCTTGATGACGTCCATGGTGGCCATGGCCAAGCCAGCACCATTCACCATGCAGGCAATATCGCCTTCCAATGAAACGTAGTTCAACTCGTGGTTGGCGGCTTCGTTTTCGGTCGCGTCTTCCTGCGATGGATCGCGCCAGCCAGCCAGCTCCTTCTGGCGGAACAGGGCGTTGTCTTCGATACCGAGCTTGGCATCCAGCGCCACCAAACGGCCTTCAGCAGTGACGATCAGCGGATTGATTTCCACCAAGCTGGCATCTTTCTCCAGATAGAGTTTGTACAGCGCTTGGGCAATGTGGGTGAATTCGTCGATCTGTTTACCGGCGAGGCCCAACGCAAACGCCATGACACGACACTGCGAGGGCTGCAAGCCGGCGGCAGGGTGTACATCGACACGAATGAGTTTTTCCGGGGTTTTTTCCGCGACTTCTTCGATGTCCATGCCACCGGCAGGCGACACGATGAAGGCGATATGGCCGAGTTCGCGATTCAGCACCATGCTGACATATAACTCGCGTTCGATTTTGGAGGCAGGCTCGACATACACCTGATGAATCGGCAGACCTTCGGGACCGGTCTGATGCGTGTGCAGATACTTGCCGAACATGGCCTTGGCCGCTTCAGCGGCTTTTTCCGGCGAGTCGACCAGCTTGACGCCACCGGCTTTGCCGCGACCGCCGGCATGCACCTGGGCCTTGACCACCCATTTGGAACCACCGATTTTACGCGCCGCTTCAGCGGCTTCTTCCGGAGTTGCAGCGATGTGGCCAGCGGGCACGGGAATGCCGTAGCGGGCGAACAGCTGTTTCGACTGATATTCGTGCAGATTCATGCGCGATGCATCTCACAATTAAAGGGTTGAACAAGCACCGGGCGTAGGCCGGGTGCAAAGAGCGGCGTATTCTGGGGCAATTGCTTACAGAAGCAAAGAACTCCGACGACCCATTCGCAGCGCCCCGCTAACCTCGGCGCAAACTATCTGCATGCTGTGCTAACTTGGTGCGACATGAATATGCAATTTGATGCGCACGCATCGCAACCAATCAACTTGCCCCTGAGGATGTCAAGCAACTCCTCGGGCTGGCGCATTTTGCTGTTGCTCAATTGCTTTCGATTACTGATCCCGATGGTGCTCGGCACGCTGTTTGTCGCTATCACACCGACACCAATCGGTGTGCCGCATTCGGCGCTGTTTGTCGTCACGTTGTCTGCCTACGGTCTGTTTGCCGTCACTTGTTTCGTCAGCCTGAAACGCCATTGGCCAAGCCTGGAAACACAAACATTTGTGCATGTGGCAGGTGATGTCATCGCCATTGGCACCCTGACCTATGCCAGCGGTGGCATGGCCAGCGGCTTAGCGACCCTGCTGATACTGCCGGTGGCTGCAGCCAGCTTGATCCTTACACCTCGCATGGGCTTGCTGTTGGCTGCCATGGCGACTCTGGCGTTGCTATTCCAACAAGTTGCTAACGTCTTTAAAGGCGCCAGCGACGCGGCAGAAATCACTCCTGCCGGGCTGGTCGGCGCGCTGATTTTCTGTTTGAGTCTGGGCGCAAGCTATGCCGCCAAACGCCTGCAAGAAAGCGAAATAGTTCTGAAACAACGCGAAGTGGATTTGGCGAACCTTGCCGAACTCAACGAGTTCATCGTGCAACATCTACGCGAGAGCATTTTGGTGGTGGATGCCCAGGATCGAATGCGGCTGATCAACGAGTCCGCCGCGCAGTTGCTCAAAGACGGACCGGTAACCACCAATACTCTGCTGGGGGAGATCTCCCCGCGCCTGTTGTACTTACTCGATACTTGGCGGCGCCAACCAGGCGAACAACACAGCAACACTATCACGCTGGTCTCAGCCGACGGCGGCACCTTGATACAACCGCACTTTGTTTCCCTGGCACATCAAACCCCAGGACCCACGCTCATTTTCCTGGAAGACACCAGCATCATTGCCGAGCGCGTACAACAATCCAAATTGGCCGCGCTGGGTCGTTTAAGCGCCAGCATTGCTCACGAAATTCGCAATCCAGTAGGCGCGATGAGCCATGCCGCGCAATTGCTGAGCGAGTCTCCTAGTTTGTCGGCACCTGATCAGCGCTTAACCCGCATCATGACCAGCAATGCCGAGCGGGTTAGTACCATCATTAATAACATCCTGCAGCTGTCCCGGCGCGAGACCACGCACGCCGAGCGCCTGTCACTCAATGATTGGGTTGAGGAATTCAGTGCGCAATTTGAGCAGAGCTTGCAACTGCGTCCCGAACAATTGGTCGTGATAAAGCCCGGCTATACCGTAGATATACGCGCCGATGCCTCGCACCTGCATCAGATTTTGTGGAATCTTTGCGAGAACGCGCTGAAGTACGGCCGTGGATCGGCACCCGAACTCGTTGAACTACGCTTTGGCCGCATCAGCAACACCAACCGCCCCTATCTGGAAGTGGCCGACCGCGGCCCAGGCATACCCGCTGAAGAAGCCGAACGCATCTTTGAACCATTTTTCACGGCGGGCGAAGGCGGCACGGGGTTGGGCTTGTTTATTGCCCGCGAACTGGCCAATTGCAATCGCGCCGTATTGATCTACGAGCCCAGGCACGGCGGCGGTAGCATTTTCCGCATCGTGTTCTCCGATCCGCAACGCTGGGAAATTTGAAGCATTGAGAATCAATCGACCAGTTTGTAGACTGGTCGTCCCCTCGCAGGAGCCGCCATGAAAATCGAGATTGGTGCTTACGAAGCCAAAACCCGACTTGCTGATCTGTTACAGCAAGTGAAGAGTGGCAAGCAGTTCACCATTACCAACCGTGGTAAGGCGGTAGCCGACTTGGTGCCCAGCCAGAAAAGCCGTCAGAAGAACAAGGTCAAGGCAGTACAACGCTTCAAGGCTTTCATGCTGCAGCACCCCATCAAGCAGCGCGTCAACATTCGCGCGCTGCTCAATGAGGGCCGCATGTGAAGTTCGTGCTGGATGCATCCATCACCATGTCATGGTTGCTGGCAGATGGCAAAGCGAGCGACCGTCATTACGCGCAAACCGCCTTGGATGCGCTGAGCCAGGATGATGTCAGTGCCGTTGTGCCGGCGATCTGGCCTTTTGAAGTCACCAACGTGTTGGCCAAGGCCGAAGCCCGAGCCCAGCTATCAGAAGCACAGAGTGAGTCTTTCCTTGAGTTGCTGGCCGAGCTCGACATAGATGTGGACAGTGGCTCGCCGGACAAAGCACCCACCAGTATCCTGCAACTTGCCCGACGGTATCGCCTATCCAGCTATGATGCCAGCTACCTTGAAACCGCCATGCGGCTCAGCCTGCCGCTGGCGACACTGGACGCCGATCTGCAGAAAGCCGCCAAAAAAGCTGGCGTTGCCAAATTCGTCAAATAAATAACAAGATGCCTAACGCCCGCGCCCTGATCGTAGATGACGAAGCCGACATCCGCGAACTGTTGAGCATTACGCTTGAACGCATGGATATCGATGTAATTTGCGCGCCGGACCTAGCCACAGCCCAACGCCATCTGCGCAGCGCCCAATTTGAATTGTGCCTGACTGATATGCACCTACCGGACGGCGATGGCTTGAGCCTAGTCGAGTGGATACAGAAAAACCGGCCACAACTGCCGGTGGCCGTCATCACCGCCCATGGCAATGTGGAATCGGCGGTACGGGCATTGAAGTTAGGCGCGTTCGACTTCATCTCGAAACCACTCGATCTGGCGGCGCTGCGTAAGCTGATCACCGCAACACTAAAGCTGTCTGACAACCTCGAAGCCACTGGCATTCTGCCGAAAATTCGTTTGCTCGGTCAGTCACCCACCATGGACTCCCTGCGCGAGATGATCGACAAGGTCTCACGCAGCCAGGCACCGGTACACATCTACGGCGAATCCGGCACCGGCAAGGAATTAGTTGCGCAACTTATCCACGAGTCAGGCGCCAGACGCGATGCCCCCTTTGTCCCCGTCAATTGCGGCGCCATTCCCAGCGAACTGATGGAAAGCGAATTGTTCGGCCACAAGAAAGGCAGCTTCACCGGCGCCGTGTCGGACAAACAAGGGCTGATTCAAAGTGCCGAAGGTGGCACCTTATTCTTGGATGAAATTGCCGACTTG
>JANMSB010000136.1:0-10485 GCA_031388915.1 Pseudomonadota bacterium
ATGCCCTTGCCCACCAACGCGACGGGGGCTTCTTTGGCTTTGCCGCCGTGATACTCCAGCACAATCAAACGGGGTGGTTGCACCGAACCTGCGGTTACGGACAAGAATGAACCCATTTTGAGTTTGCGAATTTCGGCTTGATCCAGCACGCGCACTTTCAAACTGCCGCGATGATCGCGCGCCAGTTGTTGCGCGGTCTTGGCCAGATAGGTGGGTGTGCAGATGTTAGCGGGCAGATTGCCGAGGTCGCGGGTCAGCGCCATGCCGCTGGCAATGCCCTTACCTTGCTGCAAGCCTTTTTCGGCCTGGGCTTTTTCCGGCGCGCCGAGAACGGCGATGCTGAGCGTTTTCAGCGCAGGCAAGGGTGGTTTCTTGGCGGATTTAAGATCCGGAATTCGATAGGTGTTGTGCCCGGCGACTTCAGCGGTGCAACGGCCCAGGTAATAGGCATTGGTGGCGGCCACTGTTTCCTGCGACAGATAGCTGGTGGCCTGCACGCTGCCGGTTTTGGCCACTACATTGAGCGCGGCGCTCAGCGCTTTGCGGTATTGCTTGCGACCGAACTTGTCCTTGGGGCCCAGGCCAATTAGCAGCACGCGTGCGGCACTCACGCCCTTCGGTTCGGGCAACAGTAAGGTTTCGCCCAGCTTGCCGCGTACGTCGCCCTGCTTGATCAGGCGCGATAGCTGCTTGCCTAGCTTGGTATCCAGCTCGGTCGCGGCCGCGCTGAGCAATCCTTTTTCGTAGACGCCGACGATGGCGCAGTCGGTGCGCTGGCGAGTCACGGAAGCGGAAACGGCATGCAATTCCATAATTGTGTTTACCTTGGTGGAAGCGTCGCTAAACTTGCGGTCTTGATTACCCAGTGTTTACAGACTGGGGTATAGACGCCCAGTGTAACGGTCGCGAACTGATTTTGTGAGTAGGTGCGGTGTAATGCCGACGCCAGATCATTGGAACCCCGATCATTGAAACATTAAGTACCAACAGACCCTAGATGCGGATAGTTCAGCGATACATCTTCCGAGAAGTACTCCAGGCCTGGGTGGCGGTCACCCTGGTGCTATTGATCATTCTGCTATCTAACCAGTTAGCCAGCGTGCTGTCGCGCGCTGCCTCGGGTGGTTTTTCCGGCAATGTGGTGTTCGTGTTGCTGTGGCTGACGTCATTGCAGCAATTGGTGGTGCTGATCCCAGTCGGTTTGTTTCTGGCGATCATGCTGGCCCTGGGCAGGCTGTATCACGAAAGCGAGCTGACGGCGATGCAGGCCTGCGGCTTGGCTAATCGCGCGTTGCTAAGACCGATCATGTTGTTGGCGGTGATCGCCGCCGGCCTGTTGGCGTGGCTGTCGTTTGAAGTCGTGCCGCAGTCCGGGCAGCGTGCCTTGGATATTCGTAGTCAGGCGGTGCGCGATGCGCGTTTTGCGCGCCTGGAGCCCGGTAAATTCCGCAGTTTCAGCGGCACCAGCAACATCGTTTTTTATGCCGAGAGCGTCGACGAACAGGATGTTCTACACAACGTTTATGCAGAACGCGCGGTGGGTGACAAATTGGAAATCTGGATCGCCAAACGCGCTGTACAACGCGGTATCGGTGAACAACAACAAACGTTCGTGTTGTATGACGGACAGCGTTATGAGGGTGTGCCCGGCAGTAACGAGTTTCGCATCATCGAGTTTGCCGAAGGTGGCATTCCGGTAAGTTTGCCGGAAGTCGCTACGGCTGCCGGCAAACGCGAGCTGCAATCGACCTTGCAGTTGCTGGATTCAAGTGATCTTCAAGACCGCACTGAGCTTCAGCGCCGTCTGTCCACGCCGGTCATGACCTTGGTGCTGGCCTTGCTTGCCGTGCCGTTGGCGCGACTGAAACCAAGACAGGGCCGCTATGCCAAGGTGGGGTATTTCATTTTGGCGTATCTGTTCTATTCGGCATTGTTGATAGTCGCTGGCGACGCGATGGTTCGGAGCAAGGTACCGGAGTGGCTGGGCATGTGGTGGGTCCATGGCAGTGCGCTGTTGCTGGCGCTGTTTATGTGGTGGCGTACCGATAGCATTCGTCACTGGCTGCGTTGGGGTGCACGTACATGATGTCGGTGCTGTCGCGTTACGTTGTCCGTGCCGTGCTTGGTTATACCGCGCTGGTAATGGCCGTGTTGCTGATCTTGGTCGGTTTGTATTTGTTTTTGACGCAGACTGATGAACTGGGCATTGGTCGCTATGGCGTATTCGACGCGCTGATCGTAGTGGCCTGCCGATTGCCGAAAGAAGCGTTCACACTGTTACCCATCGGCGCATTGATTGGTTCGTTGCTGGCGCTGGGCAATCTGGCCAGTTCCAGCGAACTGATTGTGATGCGGGTGTCGGGCGTATCGGTATTTCGTTTGGCGGCGTGGGTGGCAGTGGCGGGAGCGATGCTAACCGTCGTCACGTGGATTATCGGTGATTACATCGCACCGCCAGCGGAGCGATTTGCGATTCAATATAAGGCGCTGGCAAAGACCAACCAGTACAACACCATCGACAGCGAAGACCTGTGGGCCAAAGACGGCAATGTGTTTTTGTCGGTACAAAAACAGAATGGCGCTAATTCCTTCGGCGGCGTGTATGTAATACGTTTCGACGAGCAGCGACGTTTGCAGAGTGTGGGCCGTGCCGATGCGGCGGAACTCGGCGATGGACAGTCGTGGCGGCTCAAGCGCTATGTTGAATCTCGCTTTGAGGGCGATCGCGTCGCAGCCACCCAACAGCCTGTACTTACCTTGGAAACCAAACTGTCGGCGGAATTTTTAGGGGCCGCCGCAGCCGATCCGGAAACGCTGACTGGCACCGCCTTGTTACGCTACATCGCATTCCTGGACGACAACCGCCTCGAGTCGGCCGAATATCGCGTGGCTTTTTGGACGCGCGTCTCGCGTACTTGCGCGTTATTGGTCATCGTCATGCTGGCTGTTCCGTTTTCGTTTGGCCCGATGCGATCCACAGGGATGGGCGCACGCATGGTGGTAGGAATTTTGGTCGGAGCTGGTTTTTTTCTGGTGGCCAAACTGCTCAGCAACGGCGGCGAGGTATATGGCCTGGATCCCTTGGTCATTGCCTGGGGGCCAACCGCAGTGTTGGTGTTGGTGACCACTGTTGCCATTGCTCGCGTGCGTTAAACGTTACGCCAAGTCACTCTATATCTCCGCTTAGCAAAAGAAACTCAACATGTCCGAAGCTCAACAGTCCGGTCGTTGTCCTCCCGCAGGATTGCTGCGGCGAGTGGGGGCGATGGTGTCCGACTGTTTGGTGGTGCTTGGATTGTTATTGCTAACGACGTTGTTGTTTGTACCACTGTTGAGTCACCTCAATGCTAAAGCCTTGGTGCCGAGTGAGGTCGGTTGGTTTTGGGTCAGCATTTATTGGGTATCTCTGCTGTTGCTATGGGTGGGCTTCTTTGTTTTCTTTTGGGTGCGTCGCGGCCAAACGGTGGGCATGCAAGCCTGGCATCTGCGCGTCGAAAACGAACGTGGGATGTTATTGACATGGTCAGGGGCGCTGACGCGCATCGGCTATGCGGCGGTCCCATGGCTGCCTTGTTTGGTGGTGTTGCAACTGGCCGAGCGCTATCAATCGTTGTCCATCAAATACATTGGTATAACTTCGTCACTGATTGGCATCGCCGGGTTGCTGTTGATGTATGCCGATCCCCAAAAGCGCACTTGGCACGACCGTCAATCAAAAAGTCGCGTGATACAGCTAACAAAGCTGGGAATTTAGTTTATAATTTGACTACTGTCGAAGCTGGTAAATTTATATTCTTTGGAAAGTTAGATAGTTACGAAACAATAATAAATAGAAGTCTTGAAAAAAATGGCTTGTATTGCACCGCAGCATTGCGTATATTGTGCACCACAGCATGACGTTGTAGCCACGGCAGGAACTTTCCCTCAGTGGCACGGTCGGATTAGCTTCGCATCAGACCTCGCGTTAAGCGCGAACTTCGGAAGCAAGGTTTTGTGTTTTTGCTCGGATCCCCCTGATTGGCCGGTGTACTTGTACCCGGCCTCTTTTTTTGGATTCGATTTAACTGGTAAAGAGCGGCCACCAGCCGGTTGAGTCAACTGCGAAGCTGGGCTTCGATACTGTTTTTTTGTGTCCGTAGGATGCGGCGTATTTCCGCTGCTCCCGGCCGTTCCGCCATACGCGCTATCAGTTCCGTGAGCTCATGCCATTCGCGGCCCCATTTGAGCAGACGCACGGCGTCCGCCACGACAATGTCTTGTGCACGATTATTTGCTTGCGACGCTGCTGGGGGGGATGACGCGGGTTTAACTGCGGCGGTACGTTTTGCTTGAATCTCGGCCTGGGTGCGCGTGCCGACGGCAGGGGATTTCCGGGCCGGAACTTTCAAGCGTGGCATTTCGCGAGTGGATTCACCTTCGCCTTGAGCGCGCGGCTGCGCTGTCCTGAGCTTGGGCATTTCCTGGGTAATGTTATCGTCGGAATTTTTCGACTGTCGCGCCGGGTTGGGTGAAGCGACAGGATCCGTTGGGGGCGCGCTCGCTTGTTCACGGGCAGCATCTGCCAACGGTATAAAACGCTTGATGTTCTGTACGCCCACCAGCGTGGCTAAAAATTGCATGAGTTCCAACGATTCGGCGAATGAAGAGTCGTTGTTGGCGACATGGGTTTTGCACAGCGTCTTCAGTTGCAGGACTTTTTGCTGTGCCAATTCCAATATCCAACGCGCCGGACGTTCGTGTTCCGGCCAAGGTTGTACCTGTCGGTAGCTGGCTTCATCCAGATCGACGTACTTGAGGTGCAGCTCGATGCTGGCTAACCAGCGATCAAGGAGGTCCAGCATGCGCTTGTCGGCAGGGGTCATGGCAGCTCCATCGTCATGCGCGACATTATGCACAGCAAATACTGGCGAGATGTGAAGCAGGTGGCACAGCCGATAAGCGGCTGGTTTTATAGGGTAAACGGTGCGTTTTTCCGATTAGATTCAGCCGCTGCTGCTCATTGCCTACCGCCTTGGTGTGGGGCGCACGGTATGTGCTCGCGCAGTAAGGGCAGTACGATCTGACGGCTGCGCATAGGGCCACTGTGTGGCCCATAAAACCTTGTCCGCCTTGCTGAGTTGTTTCAACGCGTACTCAGCTTGGAAAGCGGCCGATTTGCTGGCGAACGACTGCGCGCCGAGTACCGATAGGGGCGGATTGGCGCGAGTGAACTTCGCACCCTTGCCCAGCAGATGGCGGCGGAAGCGGGCGCCAACATCCAGGGTGACTCCGGTATAAGTGCGGCCATCGGTGCAGGCCAACAGGTACAGCCACCAGTCGGCGCGTTCGGGGGTCGTTGCTTCGGTTTCCGTTGGTGCAGAGTCAGCCGTGCTTACCATGAGGGTGGGGCAATCGCTAATCGGCCACGAATTGAAAGCGTGGCATGCACTCGCCATCGCGCTTAATCATTTCGCCAAACATCTCTGTGGGACGTACCCAGAGGCCGCCTGCGCCATACAGTGCTCGATAAACCACCATCGGGCGCAACGACTCCGAGTCCGTGGCAATACCAATGACCTGGTATTCCTTGCCTTTAAAGTGCCGATAGCGACCGGGCTTGATGTCATTCACGGTGATTGGCGTTCCAGTGCTCGGGTGGCAGGTACCGGTGTTGATGGCAATCGCTTACACAGACGACTGAAACACGGTTATCGTGTATACCGGTCACGCCCCGCTGAATACAAGGGTACAAGTATCTGATTTCATGGTGCTCCCAACGAGATTCGAACTCGTGTACCAGCCTTGAGAGGGCTGTGTCCTAGGCCACTAGACGATGGGAGCATTGGCATGAAGTGCGGCGAGCGCCGCCGAAGAGGTGCGCTATTATACGTGGCCATGTCCTTTGCTCAAGCGGAATGCAGTAGTTGAAGAACCCTAAAGACCTCAGCCATGACGTTGGATTGTCGGATTCGGACGCAATAGCGCCGGCGATAGTGTCGCGTGCCGACCATCCGATCTCCCGTAGTTCGATTTCTCCCAATGCGTTGAAGGTTCTATATCGTCTCAAGGATGCCGGCTATCAGGCCTTTCTGGTGGGCGGTGCCGTGCGCGATCTGTTGTTGGGGCGCAATCCCAAAGATTTCGATATCGGCACCAACGCGCATCCCGAGCAAGTACGCGAGCTGTTCCGTAACTGTCGTCTGATCGGCCGACGTTTCCATCTCGCGCATGTGCGCTTTGGCCAAGAAATCATCGAAGTGGCTACATTCCGTGCCGCACACACCTTGGTCGATGACGACAACAGCATTGATGAAGATTCGCGCCGCGTGCTGGACAATCATGGCCGCATTCTGCGCGACAACTTATACGGCTCGATTGACGAGGACGTGTGGCGCCGCGATTTCACTGCCAATGCGCTGTACTACAACATCGCCGACTTCTCTATTTGGGATTACACCGGCGGCGTGGCGGATACCAAGGCGCGGGTACTGAAGCTCATTGGCGATCCGGAAACGCGCTACCGCGAAGATCCAGTGCGTATGCTGCGCGCAGTTCGCTTTGCGGCCAAACTCAATTTCGGCATTGACGCAGCCAGTGTCCACCCCATCGCCAAATTGGCCTATATGCTGGATGGCGTTCCAGCGGCGCGTCTGTTCGACGAAGTGAACAAGCTGTTCCTGGCCGGTAGCGCCTGGCGCAGTTTTGAGTTGCTGCGTGAATACGGCTTGTTGAGTCATTTGTTCCCAGACCTCGCCAGTGCCCTGTCGCTAGCCACCGATGGCGTGGCTGAGCGTTTTGTGAAGCTCGGCTTATCTGGCACCGACGAACGCATTGCCGCAGACAAATCCGTGACGCCGGCATTCTTGTTTGCAGTGTTGTTGTGGCCGGCGGTGAGTCGTCAAGCAGAACAATTTGCCGCCATGGCCGAGTCGCCGATTCAAGCATTGCAGGATGCTTGGGATACGCTGGCCGCGCGTGCGCAGAAGCGCGTGGCGTTACCCAAGCGGTTTAGCTTGAGTGCCCGCGAAGTGGTGTCCCTTCAGCCGCGGTTTGACTCTCGCAGCGGCAAGCGCAGCTTACGTTTGTTGGAACACCCACGTTTCCGCGCCGCGTACGATTTTCTATTGTTGCGTGCGGCGGCGGGTGAGGTCGCGCAAGAAGTCGCCGATTGGTGGACTGAGATTCAAACCCTGCCGGTCGAAGCGCGTGTTGTGCAAGTTGAAACAGCGGTTGCTACGGGCGTGCGTGAGCCAACCGTCGGGGCAACGCCGGCGAAGAAAAAGCGGCGGCGACGCCGAAGCCACAGCAAACGCCCAGCACCTGAAGCTTAAGTACTGCGTCGAGTCATGACACCTGCACTGTGGACTCCGGCCTACGTTGCGCTGGGCAGCAATCTGGACGATCCGGCGTTACAAGTACGGCGTGCCTTTGCGGAACTTCGGCAACTGACTAGCAGCCGTTTGATTGCTCACTCCTCGTTGTATCAATCCGCCCCGCTGGGGCCGCAGGATCAACCTGCCTTCGTCAACGCCATGGTCGGGCTACTAACGCAACTATCCGCGCTGGACTTGCTGGCGCAGTTGCAAGCCATCGAGCGCCGCATGGGGCGACAGACGCCGATCCTGCGTTGGGGGCCGCGGCTGATCGATCTGGACGTGGTGATGTATGGCGATATGCGCAGCGATACGTCCGAATTGCAACTGCCGCATCCCGGTTTGATGCAACGGAATTTTGTGGCAGCGCCATTGGCTGAAATCGCGCCACATCTGATTCTTCCCCAGGGACTTACCGCCGCCATGCTTGCACGGCAACTGGGGTTGGAGGGTTTGCAGCGTCTGCGCGACGATGTGAGTGCATGAGCCACGCTGCCCACCACCATAAAATGCCCCCATACATCGTGGTCGAAGGCGCCATCGGTGTGGGCAAGACTAGCCTGGCCAAACGTCTGGGCGCCAGCTTCAATGCTGCGTTGATGCTGGAGCAGGCCGAAGAAAATCCTTTTTTGGAGCGCTTTTATCGCAACCCGCGTGCTGCGGCATTGCCTGCACAACTATTTTTTCTGTTCCAGCGCGCCAAGCACTTGGAGGCATTGCATCAACAGGATCTGTTCGCGGCCACGCATGTTGCGGACTACTTGTTCGATAAGGATCGCTTGTTTGCGCGTCTGAATCTCGATGCCGACGAACTGGATTTGTACGAAAAGGTGTATGCACGCCTGGCGCTCGACATGCCCAAGCCCGACTTGGTGATTTACCTGCAAGCGCCCACCGATGTGTTGCTGGAGCGCATTGCCCGGCGCGGCATTCGTTACGAACAGCAGATCGAACGCGACTATCTGGAGCGACTGAACAATGCTTACGCCAGTTTTTTCTATGATTACCGGGAAGCGCCGCTATTGATCGTCAATGCGGCGCAGGCGGATTTTGTCAGTCGCGACCAAGATTATCAGCAGTTGCTGGCCGAACTGGGGCGCGTTAAACCGGGGCGGCAGTACTTCAATCCAGCCTATTAGTTGAAGTTTCCCGGCACTCCCATTAAGGTGCGCCCCCGGCTTCCTCCCCCAATCCAGCGGTTGTTGAGTCCGGTCGCTGGATACAACATGGGAACTAACATGTATACCCACCTGCAAGAGCGCTACGCACCGCGCCCGCCGGTTAATATCGCTACGCTTAACAAGATGAAAGCGGATGGGCAAAAAATTGCCTGTGTCACCGCTTACGATGCCAGCTTTGCGGCGTTGGTAGATGATGCGGGCCTTGATGTGGTGTTGGTCGGTGATTCGCTGGGTATGGTCATACAGGGTCACGACACCACCGTGCCAGTCACGTTGGAAGATGTGATCTATCACTGCAAAGCAGTGAGTCGCGGTTTGTATCGTCCGTTCTTGATGGCCGATATGCCGTTCATGACCTATGCCTCACCTGAACAGGCGCTCAACAATGCGGTGCGCCTGATGCAGGAAGGCGGCGCCAAGATGGTCAAACTAGAGGGTGGCGCCAGTCAGGCAGCTATCGTCGAATTTCTCGCCAACCACGATATTGCCGTGTGTGCGCATCTCGGTTTGAAGCCACAGTCGGTACATAAAGCCGGTGGTTTTCGCGTGCAGGGCCGCGATGAAGCGGCGGCTGAACAAATGCGTCACGACGCCAAGCTGTTGGAATCCGCCGGAGCCGACGTCGTGTTGCTGGAATGTATTCCCGCAGCGCTCGGTGCACAGATCACTTCGGAACTCCATGTGCCGGTGATCGGTATCGGTGCCGGTCCCGATACCAATGGACAAATACTGGTGCTCTACGACTTGCTGGACATCACTGCGGGCCGCAAGCCACGCTTCACCAAAAACTTCATGGCCGGCACCGACAGTCCGTTACAAGCCTTGAAAAATTACGGTCAGGCGGTGCGCGATAAATCTTATCCTGCGGCTGAGCATTGCTTCTAAAGGCTCGATAAAACCCTTCCAACGAGTACGCCAGATTGAAGTCTGCCAGCATTGAAACGATTGCGCGTCCGGCCGCCATCCTGGAGCGCGTGCACGCTTGGCGCAAGCAAGGATTGCGGGTTGCGCTGGTGCCCACCATGGGCAACTTGCATAAGGGCCATGCTACGTTGGTTGCCGAAGCCAGAAAACATGCCGATCGCGTCGTGGTCAGCATCTTCGTCAATCCGTTGCAGTTCGGACCCAACGAAGATTTCAATACCTATCCACGCACACCTGCAGAAGATCGTACGTTGCTCGAGGAATATCTGGCCGACTTGCTGTTTGCACCCGAAGTCGCTGACATGTATCCGCAGGGCATGCAGCAGCACACCACCATACAGGTGCCGGAGATTTCCGACATCCTGTGCGGCGCGGTACGCCCGGGACATTTTGTCGGCGTTGCCACGGTGGTCGCCAAGTTGTTCAACATCGTGCAGCCGGATGTGGCTCTGTTCGGCGAAAAAGATTATCAACAACTGGTCATCATTAAACGGATGGCCAATGACTTGTGTATGCCCCTTCAGGTGATCGGCGTACCGACTGTGCGCGAACAGGATGGCTTGGCCATGAGTTCGCGCAATCGCTACTTGAATGCCGAACAGCGCCGTTTGTCGCCGCATATCTATGCCGCGTTAAGCAACGTAGAGAAACAACTGTTGCTAGGCCGGCGCGATTTCGCCGCGCTGGAGCAAGCCGCCGACGAACAACTAAAGCAAGCTGGCTTCGTGCCCGATTACGTATCAATTCGCGATGCGGTTAGCTTGCAGTTGCCGACTCAACAGTCACGCAAATTGGTAGTGCTGACTGCCGCGCGCTTTGGTCGGGCGCGGTTGATCGACAATGTACAGGTGGTGCTGGGTTCGTGAATGTTCTTCTAATCGATGGCTATGGCTATGGCTTATCCTCGGATTGATTCGCTTCTTTCAATCGCCGCAGCCGTTTGCGTTTAAAGAGCTTGTACACCAGCGACAAGTGCCAGAATAACCCCAGCACAACGTAGCCCAAAGTCGCAGCTGCCAAACCGAGCA
>JANMSB010000208.1:0-4082 GCA_031388915.1 Pseudomonadota bacterium
GCAGCGCAGCAAGACTTCGCAAACATGTCGCCCGAATATCGGACCTACCTGGAACAACACCAAGCGCTCACTCCCGGCATGGTCATCACCATTGCGCGCGACTATTACAAGTTCATGGACAAGGACCACAAAGGCGTCCCCAAACTCGACACCGCCAAGCCTGGCGAAAACGGCTCGCATCCGCTGCACTGGCCATTTCATGATCGCAACATCAACTACCGCTGGGATTCGGCGGATGGCAAAACCGCTTACGTGCAACTCGTGGGTAACCAACTAGCCTGGTATTCCGGCACTGCGGCGGTGATTTTTTGTTTGGTGCTGATTATTAACTACCGCCTATTCGCCATTCCCTTACGCGGTAGCTTACGCACTTATCACCTGATCGAAGTATTCGCCGGCTTGTACATGACATTCATGCTGCTGCACCTGTGGATCATCACCCAGCGGGTGATGTACCTCTACCACTACTTCATTGGCTTGATGATCAGCTACGTATTGCTGGCCTTGTTGTGGCAATACCTATGCGAAGTGCATGCGACACTTGCCAAACATCGTACCGTCATTCTGGCCGTTGCCTGTGGCGCGTATCTGGGTTCGTACCTGTTCTTTCTGCCGTTCTCCAACCATTGGCCGCTGACCAAGGAACAATGCGAACGGCGCAATATCAGCATTTCGCACATTGTTGATTGCAAATAACCAGTGCCGCTCCCTGGTGGGTCCGGCTTCAGCCTGACATCTCGGGAATCAGGCTGAAGCCTGATCCACAAGAAACCAGAAATCCTGAAAATCCCGCTTGTTATTTACCAATCCGCCCCTACACTAGCCTCGTGGCCCGAGCAATCAGGCCACACTGGGGGCGACCGGTTTCGACGTGGGTTACGAAACTCCAGGTGCATGCCGAGGTGAAAGGTTCCTCGTTAAACCGCTTTCAAACTTATAGTTGCAAACGACGACAACTACGCTCTAGCGGCTTAATCCCGCTTAACCCTCGCCTGGTATGTGCTTGTGCATCCAGAATCGGGGGACGCGCTCACAAGATCGCATTTCAGTGTGCTGAGGGCTGACTTGCTAAACGACTCCTGAGCTGGCTTCGCGTCTTCCCTGCCCGTTGGGTAGCGCGCGGCGAGATACAAAAACGATGGCTAAGCATGTAGATCTTGTAGCGTAGGACTTGCGGACGCGGGTTCGATTAAAGCAAGGATGCAAAGGTCGCATTCATCCGTGAGGGTGAATTGATAACGGGGCTCATTCGGTGAACCCTTCGACATCGTGGTGATGTCATGGCAACGCCGAGGGGTACGAGAAGGCCAACTTCTGGTGCCCTGTAGAGACTCATAGACTGGCTGATTCAATGCCGCTTGGCAGCGAAGGAGCCGGCACTAGGATTGAGATGCTTTCTTGTCCCCTCGCCCGGTTGCGGGAGAGGGCTAGGGAGAGGGTCTTAATAACACGCCCCGCATCCCGCTCATTGAGCCATCAATGCGCAGGATGAAGGCATAGTCCAGCCTGTCTCGAAAGAGATGGAACAGCTGTCCCGCCGCCTCCACCAATTCAATTCCTCCGGACGCAAGTCCGGAGGAATAGTCTTAATCAGCAGGCTCCAAGGATTCTGGAATGGCTGACTACAAAACCACACGCAAACTCAAACCGGAAATCGCGGCATACATCGCGGGCATCATCGATGGTGAAGGCACCGTGACACTCAGTCGTCGCCACGCCAATGAGCAGAGGCAATTGGTCGTGAGCATTGCCAATACCGAGCTGCCACTACTCGAATACGTGCTGGAACAAACCGGCACCGGCAAAATCACCCGCAAACGCACGGTCTCAGCCAAACACACACCCTCGTTCTGTTACGCAGTCAGCAACCGGCAAGCCCTCACGCTGCTGGAACAACTACATCCCTATTTGCGCTCATACAAACGCCAGCGTGCCGAGCTGGTCTTGGCCAACTATGCGCTGCTAACCCCGCGCAATGGCAAGTACACTTCCTCACTTGCGGCGAAGCGTGCTGAGTTTGAGAAGCAGGTCCTGAAGACAGTGGCCGTGACGACTATCCAACACAAATCGCCGTGACTTGTTACCCGTCACCTTCTGCCGCTTTCTCTCGAAAATGATGACACGCACCCCTTTCAAAGAGACCATATAAAGACTAAATTCAATCTCCCCTTTAACTTGCGAACACCACCATGCGCTACTCCTCTCAAGTCAAACCGATCAGCTATCTCAAAGCCAATGCAGCCGAGGTATTGACGCAACTTGCCAAGCAGCGTGAACCGCTGGTCATCACCCAGAATGGCGAAGCCAAGGCCGTGTTGCAGGATGTGGCCTCATTTGAGGAAACCCAGGAAACACTGGCGCTGCTGAAGATTCTGGCGCTGGGCAATCAGGACGTAGCAACGGGCAAGATCAAACCAGTGGCAGAGGTGGTTGCCCGCTTGCGCGCCAAGCAAGCCACCGCCTGATGGCAGGCTCATTCGCCAGGTTCAACGTCCTGCTTACTAAGGGGGCGGAACAAGACTTGGAAGCCATTTACGACTACATCGCCGAGTTTGACTGTGTCGCCAACGCCAACCATGTGCTGGATGAGTTGCTGCAGGTGGCGAAGAACCTGTCGCGGTTTCCGGAGCGCGGCAGTTACCCGAAAGAGCTGGCCACACTGGGCATTAAGGAATACCGCCAGACTTCATTTAAGCCCTACCGCGTGATCTACCGCGTCACAGGCAGCCAAGTCATCATTTATCTGATCGCCGATGGCCGTCGTGACATGCAATCGGTACTGGCGCGGAGGTTGCTGGGGGCGTAGTCCGCCTGCCTCGAAAGAGATGGAAAAGCTGTCCCGCCGCCTCCACCAACGCCCAAAGGCCCGGATTCACCTCAGGGCCTTTTTCATTTATCACAAACGCCCTAAGCCCACATGCTGTTGTGGGTCCGACGTTAGTCGGACTTTCTCAGTCAGGCAAAAGCCTGACCCCAAGGGGAAAAGCCAAAGACAGTCTTAAGGGAGAGCCATTGGTATTAAGCCCCGCCGCCGTGCTGCACCTACCAAGCTAATCAAACCAGAAACGAACAGCCATTCAACCGGCTGGCGGATGCAAAGCGTCATGCTCGCGTATCTGATGTGCATTGGCACTGTTTCTTGCTGCGTGCCATCACTGCCGTGGCAGTTCCAGAGCCTGTGGCGCTTAACACTACCATGTGCACCTTCCTTCCCATGCTCATCACCGCGCGGGCACCCGCATTTTTCCGGATCGTGCTATCGTCAAATAATAGGGTGTCAAGATGTCATCGTGTTTTAAAGAAAAGGTCATCTTTGCTTGTGAGGCTCTAAGCTCTAGTATCAATTGCGACAATCAAAACTTCTTGCGAACCGTGATCCTCGATTTTGTGTCCCTTGGTATTTCGACGTGCGTTCCCATTAATTTTTAGGGGTTAAAATATATGAAAATCTATAGCCTATTGTGCGTTACATTTATCTGTGCAGCATTCACTGGCGTAAGCCAAGCTGCGGTCTACACCGGCGTAATGTCCGGCACGAGCGAATCGCCGGCCAACGCAAGCAGCGCCACAGGTTTTACTTCAATCACCATCGACGGCAATTCGATGACAGTCCACCTTGATTGGAGCGGTTTGGTAGCACCCGCTACAGCAGCTCATATTCATTGCTGCGCTCCGCTTGGAACGAATATCGGTGTCGCGGTTGGCATTAGCGGATTCCCCAGCGCAACGTCCGGCACCTTCGACGGAACTTTTGACTTACTCAATTCCGCTATCTACTCGCCGACTTTCCTAACTAACTTTGGTGGCGGCACTGCGGCGGGCGGGCGCGATGCGCTAATCGCGGGGTTAAACGCCGGCACAGCGTATTCAAACATTCACAATTCAACATTCCCAGGCGGCGAAATCCGAGGCAATCTCTCGCCGGTGCCGCTGCCTGCCGCAGCGTGGTTGTTCGTCTCCGGCTTGTTGGGATTAGGATTGATCAGGAAGAAAGCGCTGCGCAGTGTCCAGGCGCTTAGCTAGTTAGCGCTAGGGGCGCAAGTCCCGGAGTTCGGATCTTTGACCGGACGGCTAACAACCGA
>JANMSB010000214.1:0-6782 GCA_031388915.1 Pseudomonadota bacterium
GAACTGACCGCCTTGATAGTGTTGCGCCAGTTGCGCATCGCCACCTAGCAAGGCCAGCAAGGAATAGCGATGGCCTTTGGCTTGAATCAGCGCATCGCCGTCGATGGCGCCGCATTGGCTGACGGTGCCGTCCACGGGGCTGACGATACTGTTCGCGTCGCCATCAATCGGCCGCGCGCCGGGTTTGAGTGCCCGTGTGAAAAACGCATTGAAGCTGTCGTACGCCAGCGGATTGGATTGCAGCGCTTCGCTCATGTCGACGCGATAGTTGCGCAGGAACATCTTGATGCTCAGGGTGCGCAGCCAGGGTGTGCGCTGTCGCATCAAGGCGTACATGGCGCGTGACAACAGATGCTTGGGGAGCAGGTTTTGCAGCGCGGCGAATAATTCGTCGCTGAAGCTGGCGGTGGGTTGTGGGTGCGTAGCCATATTCTTGTCTGTCACGTTATGGCCGACTGACCACGGCGCGCAGATCTTGCGCCAGCGTGGCGACTTGATGCGGCGGCGAAAACACCGCAGCCATGCGTGCTTGCGAGTCGATCAGGAATAGGGTTGCGGCATGATCGACGCCATAAGCGCCATTGCCCAGGTCGTGAATGGCTACCGGTACGCCCATGGCCTTGGTGAGTTCGTTGATGTGTGTCTGCGCGCCGGTCAGGCCAATGAAGGTGGGGCTAAAAAACTGGATGTACTTGCCGACTTGATCGGGCGTGTCGCGCTGCGGGTCCACCGATACAAATACCATTTTCGGACGTTGTGCCTCGGGCAGATCGGCCAACGCTTTCTCCACCTGCGCGAGCAGGGTAAGCGTGGTGGGGCAGATGTCCGGGCAGTGGGTAAAGCCGAAGAACAACACGCTCCAATGACCATTGAGTCCGGTGCGAGTGAACGGTTGGCCGTTGCTGTCCACTAGTTGGAACTCCGGCAGCGTTCGTGCATCGGGCAACAGTGTGCCGCTGCTCAAGTTAAGAACCGGTTGGCTTGGCGCTCGCAGGAATTGAGCGGACAAAGCGCCGGCCAGGATCGCTACAATGGCGATTCCAGCTAGTAGCGGCGCGCGTGATTTCGACATGACCCACACTCTGAGCATAAATTGGGCGCGGATTATGGCACGGGAAGGGTATGACACTCAGCGTTGAACAATTGATCGCCGAACTGGCTGCGCAGTTGGCAGCGGCCGAACTTAGCTACGGTCACGGTAGCGACAATCCTGCCGATGAGGCTGCCGAACTGGCGTTTTTTGCTGCCGGTCTGCGCCACGAGCAGGCGCCTGAATGTTATGCACTGTCACTGGATGAGGGCGCGATCAGCAAGGCCCGCGAGCTGGTGACCCGGCGTATCAACGAACGACTACCGGCGGCATATTTGACGCACCGCATGTGGTTTGCCGGTCATGAGTTCTATGTGGACGAACGCGTGCTGGTGCCGCGCTCGCCTATTGCTGAACTGATTGACGCGCAGTTCCGGCCATGGCTGCAACCACACAAGGTCCGGCGTGTGCTCGACATCGGCACCGGTTCAGGCTGCATCGCTATCGCTTGTGCGCTGGCATTTCCGGAAGCGCAGGTGGATGCCGCCGATATTTCGCCGGATGCGCTGGTAGTTGCCCGTATCAACATCGAACGGCATCAAGTGACCAAGCGCATGCGCGCCGTGTTGTCGGACGTGTTCAGTGGGTTGCAAGGCGGGCGATACGACTTGATCGTGTCCAACCCGCCCTATGTCAGTCATGCCGAAATGGCCGAATTGCCCGAGGAGTATTTACGCGAACCCGAGTTGGGTCTGCGCGCCGGCGTGGATGGGTTGGAGGTCGTGCGCCGCATTCTGGCCCAGGCCGAGGCGCACCTCGAACCGCACGGTCTGTTGGTGGTGGAGGTGGGCGATTCCGAAGTGAGCTTGGCTGAGGCCTATCCCACCGTGCCGTTTGTCTGGCTGGAATTCGAGTTCGGCGGCGGCGGGGTGTTTGTGCTCACCGCTCAGCAACTGGCTGAACATCGTGATGTATTGATGGCGGGCTTGCGCGCCTAATCGTCTAAACTATAACTACTAACGGCTGCCCATCAAATTCCATGTCCGGCAATACCTTCGGCAAATTGTTCACTGTCACGTCATTCGGCGAAAGCCATGGGCCAGGCCTGGGCTGCATTGTTGACGGCTGCCCGCCGGGCATGGAACTTAGCGAAGAAGATATCCAGGCCGATGTCGAGCGTCGCCGCACCGGCACCTCACGGTTCACCAGTCAGCGCAAGGAACCCGACACCGTACGCATCATGTCCGGCGTGTTCGAAGGCAAGACGACTGGCACGCCGATTGGTTTGATTGTCGAGAACACCGACCAACGCTCGCGCGACTACGACAAGATCAAGGATCGCTTTCGTCCCGGTCATGCCGATTACACCTATCAACAAAAATATGGCTTTCGCGATTATCGCGGCGGCGGTCGGTCGTCCGCGCGCGAAACCGTCATGCGCGTCGCGGCAGGCGCCATTGCGCGCAAGTATTTGCTGCAACGTTACGGCGTAAAGATTCGCGGCTACTTGGCGCAACTCGGGCCGATCAAACTCGACGCGCCGCAAATCGATTTTGCGTACGACAATCCATTCTTCTGTGCCGATCCTTCGCGCATTGCCGAACTCGAGCAATACATGGTCGATATTCGTCGCGAAGAAGATTCCATCGGCGCGCGTGTCAACGTGCTTGCCACCGGTGTGCCACCCGGTTGGGGCGAGCCCGTCTTTGATCGACTCGATGCCGAGATCGCCCACGCCATGATGAGCATCAACGCCGTCAAAGGTGTGGAGATTGGCGCCGGCTTCGCCAGTGTCGAACACAAGGGCAGCCAACATCGCGACATCCTGACGCCCGCTGGTTTTAGCTCCAATAATGCCGGCGGCATTCTCGGTGGCATTTCTTCCGGGCAAGACATTCTGGTCAGCATGGCGCTAAAGCCCACTTCCAGCATCAGCCTGCCCGGCATGACCGTGAATGTGGACGGCGCGCCGATTGAGGTGGTGACTACGGGTCGCCACGATCCCTGCGTCGGCCTGCGCGCTACACCCATCGCCGAGGCCATGCTGGCGCTGGTGTTGATGGATCATGCGTTAAGGCATCGGGCACAGAATGCGGATGTGGTGTCGACGACGCCGGTGATTGGGCGGCGGTGAGACTCTTTGCCAGCAACCATCAAGCCGTTAACTCGGGGGCTGCACAGTGTTATTCTTGGACTTGATCTAAGAACCTGTTCAAAGTCTCGCTGAAGGGCGCATCGCGGCGTTGAAACCTGCCAAAAAATACTCACGTACTGCGTGTACGCTGCGTTTTTTTGGCAGGTTTCGCCTTGCGCTGCATCCCTTGATCGAGGCTTTGAACAGGTTCTAACCCCCATGTGATTGTTAGGAGATGATGCCGTGCCCGCAGTTGTTTCGGATGAAGTGGTTGCCCAGCTTGAAGGTCTTGGTATTCGCCGCGGCACTTACACCGTCGAGCCGGTGAATCGAGTTCAGAAATTTATCGCGGCGCGGCTGACTGAAGCGGCGCGTGACATCCCGACCTTTCCGCTCACTGTAGACATAGCGATCGACACACTGCTCAGCGTGCGTACCGATTTCAATGCGGCAAATTCAAGCCGTGTGTCTGTTAACGATCTCATCATCAAGGCGTGCGCCCTGGCGTTGAAGGAAGTTCCGGCGGTCAATTCGAGCTACACCCCGCTGGGCATGGTGCGACACAATCATGCCGACATCTCGGTAGCAGTGGCGACGGATTCAGGTCTGATCACGCCTATTGTCCGCATGGCCGAAGCCAAGAGCATCACCCAGATTTCAGCCGAGGCGCGTGATTTGTCCGAACGCGCCAGAGCCCGCAAGTTGCAAGCAGACGAATACACTGGCGGCACGTTCACCATTTCAAATTTGGGCATGTTCGGCATCACCAGTTTCGGTTCAATTATCAATCCCCCTCATGCCGCCATCCTGTCAATTGGCGCAGGAAAACCAACAGCAGTCGTGGAGTCTGGTGAAATACGCGTCGCTACCATGATGAACGTCACTATGACCTGCGATCATCGAGCGATTGACGGAGCCATCGGCGCAAATTGGTTGAAGGTGTTTCGCCGCCTCATCGAGCAACCCAAACAATTATTCGAATAGAGCGTCTACGGATTGATCTCAAGCGACACGAATCAGCAGGCCGGCCATCGATCATAGGTCTGGGGTGACCGGAGTCGAACCGGCTCACGAAATCCCGGTATTTCCGGTATTTTTCGTCACTTCTCCGAGCTGATACCCCCAGAAATACCCCGGCAGTTGATTCGATGGTGTTGCCGTCCAAGTGTTTACTAACGATTACACCTGGAGCACACCCATGTCCCTCGATCACGACCTTCAAAACCTGCCCAAGCTGAGCGACGACGACCGCGACGCGCTCAATGATGCCTACAGCGTGATGCCGGCGCTGATGGATGACGACGCCGCCCTCGGCAACCGCACGCATGCACTGCGCTACGCTACGCACTGGCCAAGCAGATCCCCGAGATTCGCTCGCGCGGTGCCGTGCTCCATACCGCTTACGGCGAACTGACGATAGAGGATGCTGCCGCCTCGCAGCAAATCGCCGACCTGCTCGAACGGCTACTGCGTGAGCGCATCACCACGGCAACAGCCGATGTCATGACCGATGGCGAAAGCCAGTTGATTCGCGACTATCGTCTGGCCAACGAGATGGAGAAGCGGACAATTGAGCGGATTGCCATTGCCCAACGTAACGCGAACCCAACGGCACCCACAGATCGAGAGACAGAGGGACAGGGATTTACCCGCGTACGCATCAATGAATTGCGGGATCTCGTAAAGCGAAAAAGCAATTCTGAAAGCTTGCTAAACCAAGCCCAGGCGCTGGCCTATCTCTTCACGAACTTGAGCGAGTCTCCGAGCGAGATCGATCATGAAATGCTTGGAACGGCCGGCGGCTTGATGGAAGACTTGCTGGTCCGATTGGACCTGGCCATCACTGAAGAAGACTACGCGGGGGTGGACCATGGCTAAGCCCATCACCACGCCCAATTCCGGCAGCCTTGCGGTATCGCCCGCGCTAATGCCACTGACCGAAATCTATGAGCATCTGCTCACGATCGAATCGATGGTTGTTGTCGCAGCCGACAATCTTGACCATCGTGAAGACGAGACCGTCCACGTAGCACGGCAGCTCCACGAAGTGCGAGAAATGTTGAAGCGCGTGTATGAAGCGGTCGACCTACATCGAGATGCCGCACGCGGGAAGTCCGCCTGACAGTAAGCCTGCCACATCGATGACCCGGCGCAATGCCGGGCATCCTACCGATCTGGGGCCGTCACTGTGACGTTGCAGTGACGTTCAATGACAAGAACGAACCACGGCTGGGCAGTCTCGGTGCCAGTGCCCACCTCTGCGGCGACCCGCCAGCGGCGAATAGTTGGAATGCTGCGCACGCCAGGTGCTCGACTGCGCATCGTTGCACATGTCTACACGCATCACACGGCGACGGTGTGCCAATGAGTTCGATCTTATCGCGCTGTTGCAAGCGCATGTGCCAATGCCACTTGAAACTGGCGCGGCCATTCTTGGGATGAGACACGCTGTGCGATTCCGTGAAAGTCGAACCGCTTGGCGTAGTAAGCCCTGTCGACAAAAATGAATGCCGGCTTTATCGCCGTGCCGAATCCGAAGTGCGAACGTTGGTATATGCCGGGCGTCAGGTGTGCGGTCGATTTTGTAACCGGCCAGGTGCTGAAAAAGAACGACGCGCGGCGCGTACGCGAGCGTAGTCGGCGCTTCGCAGACGTGGCCGTGGTGTTCGCGTACACATCAAATCGCTGTGCCTTCAGGTCAGAGATAAGCCTCTGAAGCATGCCGCGGTTAACGTTTCCAAAAGAATCGCGCGGCATTCCCGCTGCTGGTACCAGCAGCGCGCCGGGTGGCATCCGGCCGACTCGCTGAAGTTGCGATTCGATCCCTTTGAGTGCGCGCGGGCCCCCAGCAATCTGCGCAATTAGCCACTTGATCGGCGGGCGTGCGTTGCTCGCAAAATCCTTGACGCCGACTTCGGCAACCAACCGGCTTTTGGTAGCCGGGCGCACGTATAAGCTCTTGCGCGTGTAGTTGGTAGGACGATCAAACACGTTATCGATCTCGCGCAGTTCGGCGGCTTCCACGGCTTTGGCGGTGTTTGTCAATGCCAATGCCGTAGCAAAGGGGAGTTGCTTGCGCTCGATGTCATTGAGAAATTGTGTAACCTGACGAAGGTCACTTTTCACACCGAATTTCATAGTCATGGGCTCAACTGATGATTAGTGTTGAATGGCATTGACGCTTTCCGCTTTGAGCACACCGGATGCGCGTAGCAAGATCAGCGGCATTCGTGCCCCGAGTACTGAAAATGCATGCAGACACTGCGCCAGCCCCACCTGCAACACTACCGATCTGGCTAACTCATCGGGTGTCATTGTTGTATCCACTTCTACGCGGGAATGCTGCAACAGGTGTGGTCATCGATTCACCTCAAGAAAAAATGAGCGCCGCCAACGGAGGAGGTAGAGCATGGTCGAGATGCTGAACGTCGCGCGCTCGCTCGGGGTTTTATTTTGTGGCGCCGGCACTCCCGAGTAACCCAGCACACGTCGCCAACGCAAAAACGACGGCCACATATGATGTTCGTTCACTATTCAATGCCATTGGCTTTGCTGTGTTCGATAAGCATGCGCTGGGCACCGTTCAAGCCATACTTATTTACCAACTGTGCGAGCGGC
>JANMSB010000220.1:0-1968 GCA_031388915.1 Pseudomonadota bacterium
GGGGGGCATAGGTCCGCCCCTACGTCGGATGCATATGTAGGGGCGGACCTGTGTGTCCGCCCGGGGTTCCGAAGCATCCTGTCCGCCCGTCTGCTCCCGGATCGCAGCGATTTCATCTTAACTAAGCTCCATTGATTCTCGCCCCGAATGATCAATGTGGATTGAACGACTGCCTGGGCTGCGTGGTAGGAAGTCAGGTGCCGCGCGGTTTGGCCCGCGCTGTTGCTTCCGCCTGCAAGGGATCGTCCGGCCAATAATGTTTGGGGTAGCGGCCTTTCAAGTCTTTCTTCACATCGTGATAACCGCGAGCCCAGAAACTCGCCAGATCCTGTGTGACTTGCACTGGCTTGCGCG
Organism: Pseudomonadota bacterium; assembly: GCA_031388915.1. GTDB lineage: Bacteria > Pseudomonadota > Gammaproteobacteria > Steroidobacterales > Steroidobacteraceae > CAILZL01. The sequence goes on from JANMSB010000220.1 coordinate 355, forward strand.
CGGGTGATAACAGTTCCATCAACACCTGTACCGAGCCACCGCCCACACGCGGTGTGGTCGTCATGCCGAACACTTCCTGCAGGCGCACCGACAAGGTGGGTGTCGGGCCCGAGTAATCAATGGGAATGTTCGAGCCGCTGGGTACACGCAGGTGCGTGGGCGCAATGTCGCTCAAACGTTGTTGCTGATTCCAGTCGAGTAATCCCAGCAACACTTCATGCATGTTTAGCTGCGTCAGTTGCGTGCGGCGACTAATGCCTTCCATCCACGGTGCAAGCCACTCGTGCAGATTTTCCAACAGGTGTGCTTCATCAACATTCGGCCACGCCGGGCTAGCGTGCTTGTCATGCGTATGTGCGAATTGCATGCGTGTGCGTAGTTGTTTGGCGGCATCGCTCCAGGGCAGGGTGCTTAACCCCAACTCGCGAATGCCCTGCAACATGGCCTCCAGCACTCGCGCTGCATCGGGTTTCTCCAGACGGCGCGATTGCAGCACCAGTTCGCCTAAGCGGCGTTCTTGAATCGCAGTAACAATCGCTTCACGACTGTTCCACTCGATGCGCTCGCGTTGCTCGATGACCTCGGCAAAGTCGGCGTTCAACTCGTCGAATTCAATCGGCGCCGCAAGTTGAATGCGCGCATCGCGATCCGCGGCATCGAGTTGTGCCACCACCAGGTATTCGGCGCGACTCAAGGTTTGTGGGCTGTGCAAGCTTGCGCCGCGACCGTTGCTCAGCAGGTAACGCTCAGTATCGCTGCGCTTCTGTGCAATGCGGTCGGGATAAGCAAACGCCAGCAAGCGACCGGTTTCATACAGTTGCGCAGTCTCGCTGCGCACCGGCGATACTTTTAGTTGTCGCGCCAATTGCTCGGCGCTGCGCAGCACACGCTGCTTGCCGCCCTGATCGACATCCTGACCGGTAATGCTTGCGCCATGCAATGCTTCAACACGGCTGCGTAAATCTACATCGCGTTCGCGACTGCGTAGTAAGTCGCGCTCACCGAGTAAGGCTGCGATCTCCACACCGAGTGCGCCCAGATTCAACTCGCGCGCTGTCAGCAGCATGTGCGCCAGGCGCGGATGCGTCGCCAATTGCGCCATGGCGCGGCCATGCACGGTGATCTTGCCCTCCTTACTCAGGGCGCCAAGCAAATGCAGCAATTCGCGCGCCTGCGAAAAGCTGGATGAGGGCGGCGCATCCAGCCAGCGCAGGGCAGTGGCCTCGTGCACGCCCCAAGCGGCCAACTCCAAGGTTAACGGCAACAGATCGCTTTCGAGAATTTCTGCCGGTGTTTGCGGGGCAAGCGAATCGTGCTCCGATTCCAGCCACAGGCGATAACACACACCGGCTTGCGTGCGCCCGGCGCGACCGCGCCGTTGATCGGCCGAGGCGCGCGAGATGCGCAGCAATTCCAAGCTGTTCATACCGGTGACCGGATCGAAACGCGCGCGTCGCTCCATGCCGCTATCCACCACAATGCACACGCCATCGATGGTCAACGACGTCTCGGCAATGTTGGTGGCCAGTACGATTTTGCGTGTACCAGCCACGCTGGGTTGAATGGCGCGATCTTGTTCGGCTGGGGAGAGTTCGCCGAACAACGGCAGAATGG
>JANMSB010000256.1:0-3956 GCA_031388915.1 Pseudomonadota bacterium
GCCGCCGTCTTACCGCTACCCGTCTTCGCCTGCGCCAACACATCACGCCCCGCCAGGATCGCCGGCAACGACGCCGCCTGCACCGGTGTCATTTCGGCGTAGTTAAGTTCGGCCAGCGCTTTTAGCAGTGGCTCGTTGAGATTCAATTTGGAAAACGGGTTCATTCCGGCATGATCGCACTAAAGCCGGATTGATTGCCGTAATTCGACAGGCTGACTGAGTTGTATCGCCGGGTTACCTAGCCATACATGTCTGCGGTTCTTGCTGCTACTATTCGACGCGGAGGAAGTACCTTGAATAAAAAGGAACTCACAGAAACCGACGTCCGCACCAAGTTCATCACGCCCGCCATTATTGGCCCTGAAGGTCAGAAGTGGAACGTGATGACCCAGGTTCGTGAGGAGTTTCACTTCACCAAGGGGCGGGTACTGGTTCGCGGCAAGCTGGTCAAACGCGGCACGGCCAAAAAGGCTGACTACGTTTTGTACTACAAGCCCAATATGCCGATTGCGGTAGTTGAGGCCAAGGACAACAACCATGCCCTCGGTGCAGGTATGCAGCAGGCACTGGAATACGCCGAAATCCTCGATGTGCCGTTTGCCTACAGCTCTAATGGCGACGGTTTTCTGGAGCACGACCGTACTGGCAGCGGCGAAACAGTGGAACGCGAGTTGACATTGGAGCAGTTCCCCAGCCCTGATGAACTATGGGCACGCTACTCCGCTGCCAAGGGCTATACGCCGCGGCAGCAACAAGTTGCCACTCAAGACTATTACGACGACGGCTCCGGCAAAGCGCCGCGCTACTACCAGCTCAACGCCATCAATCGCACGGTCGATGCCATTGCGCGCGGCGAAAACCGCATCCTGCTGGTCATGGCCACCGGCACCGGCAAAACCTACACGGCGTTCCAGATCATCTGGCGCTTGTGGAAGTCCGGCGTCAAGAAACGCATCCTGTTTCTGGTGGATCGCAACATTCTGGCCGACCAGACCAAGACCAACGACTTCAAACCTTTCGGCACGGCGATGACCAAAATCGTCAATCGCACCGCCGACAAGTCCTACGAAATCTATCTGTCGCTGTATCAGGCGGTCACGGGTACTGAAGAAGAACAGAACATCTACAAGCAGTTCTCGCCGGACTTCTTCGACCTGATTGTGGTGGACGAGTGTCATCGCGGCAGTGCAGCGGCCGATGCCGCCTGGCGCAAAGTGCTCGAATACTTCTCGTCGGCAACGCAAATCGGCTTGACCGCCACGCCCAAGGAAACCAAGGACGTTTCCAACATCGAGTACTTCGGCGAGCCCATCTATACCTACTCATTGAAGCAAGGCATTGCCGACGGTTTTCTCGCGCCCTACAAGGTGGTGCGCATCGGCCTGGACAAAGACCTGGATGGCTGGCGTCCCGAGAAAGGCCAGACCGACCGTTATGGCCATGAAATCGAAGACCGCGAATACAACGACCTGGACTTTGATCGCAGCCTGATTCTCAACAAGCGTACTGAACTGGTTGCTGCCAAGATCACCGAGTTCCTGAAAGCCACCGACCGGTACGCCAAGACCATTGTCTTCTGCGAAAACATCGACCATGCCGAGCGCATGCGGCAGGCGCTGGTCAACGCCAACAAAGACCTTGCAGCCGCCAACAGCAAGTACGTCATGCGCATCACCGGCGACAACGACGAAGGCAAGGCCCAGCTCGGCAACTTCATCGACCCGGAAAAAACCTTCCCGGTCATTGCCACCACCTCGCAGCTCATGTCCACCGGCGTGGATGCGCAGACCTGCCACCTCATCGTGCTCGACAAACGCATCGGCTCCATGACCGAGTTCAAGCAGATCATCGGTCGCGGCACGCGCATCAACGAGGACTCCAACAAGCTGTACTTCACCATCATGGATTTCAAGCGCGCCACCGCGCTGTTTGCTGATCCCGACTTCGACGGCGATCCGGTGCAGATCTATGAACCCACGGCTGGCGAAACGGTCGTCCCACCCGATGAAGTAGCGCCCGGCGACGAAGTGAAGGAAGACGCCAGCTCGTACACCGCTTTTGGCGATGAGGATGCCTCAGGCGACCACAAGCCCCGCAAGTACTACGTGGATGATGTCGAAGTGCGCGTCGCCACCGAACGCGTGCAATATCTCGATGCCGACGGCAAGCTCATCACCGAATCGCTCAAGGACTTCACTCGCAAGACCCTGCGCAAGACCTACACCTCACTCAATGCCTTCCTCAATGCCTGGAACGAAGCCCAGCGCAAACAGGCATTGATCGATGAACTGGCGAGCCAAGGTGTGTTTCTCGATGAACTCGCCGAACAGGTCGGCCGCGACTACGACGCATTCGATTTGGTCTGCCATGTCGCCTTCGATCAACCACCACTCACCCGCCGTGAGCGTGCCGAGCGTGTCAAGAAGCGCCATGTGTTCGCCAAATATGGCGAGCAAGCGCGAGCAGTGCTACAGGCCCTGCTGGAAAAGTACGCCGACAGCGGACTGCGCAGCGTCGAGTCGCTGGATATTCTTAAAGTCGATCCATTGACCCGCTTCGGCACACCGGTGGAAATCGTCAAACTGTTCGGCGGCAAGGACAACTACCTGGCCGCCATTCGCGAACTGGAATCTCAGCTTTACAGGGAGTCAGCCTGAGTCATGAAAAAGAGCAAAAAATCCACCCTTGAGGTCAAGGGTGTGGTGGTTACCGTTTTGTCCGGCAAGGACTCGGACTACATCAGCCTGACCGACATCGCCAAGGTAAAGAACCCGGATCACGCCGACGACGTCATCCGCAACTGGCTGCGCAGCCGGACGACTGTGGAATTTCTGGGGGTATGGGAGCGCCTCAATAACCCGGGTTTTAATCCCGTCGAATTCGACGGGATTAGGATGCAGACCGGTCTGAACACTTTCACTCTGACCCCCAAGCAGTGGATAGAGAAAACCGGCGCAGTCGGCATCAACTCTCAAGCGGGACGATACGGCGGCACCTACGCCCACAAGGATATCGCTTTCGAATTCGCCACCTGGGTGTCGGTGGAATTCAAGCTCTACCTGATCAAGGAATTCCAGCGCCTCAAGGACGACGAAAGCAATCGCCTGTCGCTGGCGTGGAATCTCAATCGCACGCTGTCCAAGCTCAACTACCGCATCCATACCGATGCGGTGCAGGCGCACCTGATTCCAGCCACCGTCACCGCCGCGCAGGCGGCGGCAACTTACGCCACCGAAGCCGATCTGCTCAATGTCGCCCTGTTCGGGCAAACCGCCCGGCAGTGGCGCGATGCCAACCCCAAGCTGGACGGCAACATGCGCGACTACGCCAGCGTCGAACAACTGCTGGTGCTGGCCAACATGGAAAGCCTCAACGCCGAATTCATTCACATGAGTCTGCCGCAGGGTGAACGTCTGCAGCGGCTCAATGCCATTGCCATTCGCCAGATGCGGGTACTCACAGCCAATGCCGCACGCCTGCTGGGCGTGCCGACTCGAACAACAAAGTAACTCATGCCCAACGTCTCCAATATCGTCAAATCCATTCAGGACATCATGCGCAAGGACGCCGGCACTTACGGCGACGCGCAACGCCTCGAACAACTGGGCTGGATGTTCTTCCTGAAAATCTTTGACGACCGCGAAGAAGAACTCGAATTGCGCCGCGACAACTACAAGTCGCCGCTGCCCAAACATCTGCGCTGGCGCAACTGGGCCAAGGACGATGAAGGCATCACCGGTGACGCACTGCTCGACTTCGTCAACAACACGTTGTTGCCCAAGCTCAAGTCGCTGACCGGCGGCGCCGACAAGATCGCCGGTCTGATCCGCATGACCTTCGAGGATGCCAACAACTACATGAAAAACGGCACGCTCATGCGCCAGGTCATCAACAAGATCAATGGCATCGACTTCAATGCCAGCGATGACCGCCATATGTTCGGCGACATCTACGAA
>JANMSB010000333.1:0-4175 GCA_031388915.1 Pseudomonadota bacterium
CCGAAGGGCTCGAAATGACAGACCCTAGTACACGTCGCGCCGATAGCGACCCGATTCAATCAACTGCTCTACAGCTTGACTGCCGATGATATCGATCAGCGCCGCTTCGACACCGCCGGCCATGCCTTCCAGGCTGCCGCAGACATAAATCGCGGCGCCGTCGTTGAACCATGCGCGCACCTCATCCGCCCGAGTGCGTAGCCGGTCTTGCACGTATTCGCGCTGCACTTGAAGGCGCTTCGTCACGTGTAGCCCCGCTATCCCCGAAGGCGCATCGCCACGTGTAGCCTTGCTATCCCCGACGGGGGAAGGGGGATCGCGCGAGAATACCAAGTCGATGTGTTGCAGTACGCCTTGCTGCCGCCATGCTTCCAGCTCGTGGCGATGGTAACTATCGTGCGCAGCAGTGCGCTCACCGAAGATCAGCCAGTTGCGGTGTTGACCAACCGCAGCGCGCGCTTTCAGATGGCTACGCAAGCCGGCCAAGCCGGTGCCATTGCCGATCAAGATCAGCGGTCGGTGCGTATTGTCGGCCAAATGAAAATTGCTATGAGATCGCAATCGCAGGTGGATCGGCTCGCCAAGCACCGCGTGTTCGGTGAGCCAACCCGAGGCAATGCCTAAGCTGCCATCGCTATGACGTTCTTGTCGGACCAATAAATGCACGCGGCCATCGGCGGGAATCGATGCAATAGAGTATTCGCGCGGCCGCTGCGGATCGGCGGGTGGTTGCACTTGCACCAGGTCACCGGCTTGCCAGTGTGGCAATGCGCCACCGGAGGCGGGTTCAAGCTCGATATGAAAGCAGGGACCACCGCTGCTGCCCGGGTTTAATAATTCGCGTGCCGCTAGCCGCCAGGGTTCATACGCCGGTGCTTGCCAGTCCGGCAGATCGCTGGTGCCGGCAACATGGCTTAAGTGATGCTGCCATTGATTCAACGCCGCTGCGTTGTTGTTATCGACATCAATGCGCTCGAATAGCGGTTGCGCACCTTGCGCTTGCAGCCATTGATCCAAGACGCGTCCGAAGCCGCAGAAGTGCCGATAGGTGCGATCACCTAGCGCCAGTACACCGTAGTGCAGGTGTTGCAGTGGCAGCGTGGCGCTCATGAGCTTGCGGGCGAAGAGTGCGGCGCTGTCGGGCGCATCGCCTTCCCCATAGGTGCTGGCGATAAACAAAGCGCGTTCGTTGCTGCTGAGTTCACTCGCTTGCAACTGCGTCAATGACATGACGCGTGCCGGCACACCCGCAGTGTGCAGCATGCGTGCGGTGTGCCAGGCGAGTTGTTCTGCGTTGCCGGTTTGACTGGCATAAACGATTAGCCAACTCATCACGCCAACAGGTGCGGAGCTTAAGGCAGCCGCATCGCGCACCGCCTGCTGTCGTCGCCGCCACTGCCGATACGCAATGGCGGCGCACAGTAATGCATACAGTGCAATGGCAATGCCGGCAAGGACGAGGCGTTGCGGGGAGATGGCTGACATCATTCCATGAGTTTCAAAAATGCGGGCGTGAGTTGTTCGGTAAAGCCCGCGGCCGTGCGCTGCACGAACCGCGCTGCAATCGAACGTGCCTGTGCGAAGGTCATGCCCTGTTCAATGCCCATCACATTCAGTGCGGTGGACAGCGCATCGGCGGCCATGCACTCGGGATGGATCACCGTGACCGACGCCAAGCCATGTTGAATCGGTTCACCGCTGCGTGGATCGATGGTGTGGCTGTAGCGCGAAGTGTTGCTATCGAAGTAACGTCGGTAATCACCAGAGGTCGCCACTGATAAACCATGCAGGGCAATCACGCACTCGGATAGTTTTTCGGTAGGCTGGTTGGTGGTTGTCGGAGGTTGCTCGAGTGTCACCCACCACGGCATGGCATCCGGTTTCATGCCGGCGCCACGCAACTCGCCGCCCACGTCGACCAGATGATGGGCGATGCCCTGAGCACTTAAGTAGTTTGAAACCCGATCAACGGCATAGCCTTTGGCTACAGCAGATAAATCCAGGTGCAATCCACCCGGCTGATAGGCGCGGTGTTGTTCAGGGTCAATCAAGAGCTGCTGCCAGCCTGCTTTATTCAGCGTTGCTTGCACGCGCACTGGTGTGGGCGCGACAAATCCGGGCTCATCGTAACGACCGGTAGCGCCGAAGCCCCATAGATTGACCAGTGCACCCGCTGTGGGGTCGTAAGCGCCGTCGCTATCCTGCGCAATACTTAGGGCAAAGGTCAGCACTTCAAAAAATGCCTCAGGCAGCACATGCCAGCTATCGGCAGGCGCTTGATTGAAGCGTGCAAGATCGGAATCAGGCAGCCAATGACTCATCTCTGCGACCACGGTGTCGAGTTGTCGCTCGACGCCGATCTGCAATGCTGCCTCAGTCAGTTGACCGTGAAGCACTGCGCGAACCGCCCAAACCGTGCCCATGGTCTGTCCGAAAAAATCATGAATAGTGCCGCCGACCGGCGGCTGCTCGACAGCAAGATGTTGCGGGAGCAGTACGTGCCTCATGGAAAATTTGTCATCGCAAGAATCATCACAAATAATTTGTGGCGCCCAAGTCCGGCACGAGCAGATTGTGGCTGCCCGCGCCGGCCATGTTCACCTTACCTTCGGCTCAGTAAAGCACTTCCAACGAAGCACCATAGGCATAAGCATCGACAGTGACCGGGGGAGCATTTGGATCAACCGAAGCAGTAGGCGCCGCACCCGATGGTGCGGGTGCGGTTCTCGCGGGGTAGGAGGCGCTGAGCCAGTATCTCCCGCCTTCCGGCAGCGTTACGGTGGCCGCGCCCTGAGCATCGGTGGTGATGCGTATTTCCTTGAGCACGCCGCGATAGAGCTGCCCCGCAGGTATGACAGTAAACGTGAAATTAGGCAGCGGCTTGCCATTCAACAGCAGGCGAAAGCTTGCTTTCTGTTCCGGCAAAATATCGTTCGGATGGGTGATGGGAATTAACTCCAGTCCCACGCCCGTTGTTTTAAATGCGCCCGTGCTTGGCCGGTCATAGGTGACGAAGGTTTCGACTCGCCGCAGGTTCTTGGTAATGCGGACTTGCGTTGCGCCTTCCGGTAGCTTGAAGGACTTGAATTCCTCAGGCGTCATTTGTTTGCGCACCATGCCGGCAGCACCTGGACCCACGCCGCCTGATGCAGCGGGCGCAGCATTCGGTGAATCGGGTGGGAGTCTGTAGTTGGCCATCACGTTGTGTATTTCCATGCCAACCTTGTAGGTGCCCGGCTTGGAAAGTTTGAGATCGGCGCTGCTGCGCGTTTTGCCTACCAACTTGTTTTCAAGGACCACTGGATTACCGTCGGGATCAATCACGGTCAGTCCTTCGAGCGGTACCGAGTTGCGGTTTACAAACGCCTCGCCGGAAGCGGAGGCATCAATGGTGACGTACGGGTTTTGTGCTTCTTTATCAACCAGGGTGGCTGAGGTAGCAAGCCAGACGTTTTGCGCTTGTACGCCCAAGGGCAGCAGCGCTATCAAGGCGAATGCGGAAATGAATTGTTTGATTCTGATATTCATGTCAGCTCTCCGTGGCATCAGCGTTTGATTTGCAGCGAAATAGCGCCCAATTCTTCAGCGCCCTTGCCGGAATAGGTCTGTCCCGCTTTGGCCGGCAGTTGGAAAGGCACTCGCACCACTTCGCGTCCGCCATGTTCACGCGCCGCTTCAACCACCAACTGATATTCACCTGCCGGCAGTTTGTCGATCTCGGCGTTGGCAAACTTTAGATCGTATTCACCGGGGCCGCGTGTGGGGCTCGACAGACCATCCAGTGGCAAGGTCAAGTCACGACCGGATTGACGCCACCATTGGCGCACATCTTTCAACCATTTATTTCCCTTGGGTGGGTCATACCAGATCCCTAAGTTGTTGCTGAAGTGGTGGTCGCCTTTCTCGATCCAGAAGGCCACATAGGGCTTGTGATATTCAGCCACAGGCAGGCGCGGCAGTTGCAGCTTGACGGCTAGTTCCGTTGCCATGGTGGTCGATCCCAGCAGGGGCAAACCAAGCGCAATGGAAAAGCTGAGTTTCGACGAGTTCATGGGACCTACCCTTTGCAGCAATTAGTGAATAAACAACACCGCAATCAGCACTGGTATCAACACGCCCAGTCCGCCAACCGCCCAGGTGCTGGGCCGATTTTTTGCGTGTAACTGGAGAATCAC
>JANMSB010000346.1:0-3428 GCA_031388915.1 Pseudomonadota bacterium
AGCGGGTCAGCGAACAACAGATCTTCGATGCCGTGCTCGCGCAAGTGGATGCGGCACAGAACTTCATCGTGCTGGATTTTTTTCTCATCAACGACGACATGGGCGGCGGCGGTAAGCCCCTGCGTGCCTTAAGCCGAGAACTAGGCGATCACTTACTGGCGCGTAAACGCGCGGTACCCGGTTTGCAAGTGCTGCTGATTACCGATCCGATTAACAATGTGTACGACGGCGCGCACTCGACGTTGTTGGTAGAGCTCGAACAAGCCGGCATTCATGTGGTGCGCACCGACCTGACCAAGCTGCGTGATTCTAATCCCGGCTACTCCACCGTGTGGCGCGGCCTGATCCAGTGGTGGGGCAATAGCACGCAGGGCGGTTGGCTGACCAATCCGTTCGATCGCAGCAGCAGAAAAATCACGCTGCGCAGTTGGCTGAGCTTGCTGAACTTCAAGGCCAATCATCGCAAGGTGGTTGTTACCGACAACGCCCAGGGCGAATGGGTGGCGCTAGTGACCTCGGCGAATCCACACGATGCCAGCAGCGCGCATTCCAATGTGGCCGTGCAATTCACCGGCGAACTGGCTAAGGCGGTGCTCGATAGCGAACTCGACATCGCACGCTTCTCCGGATTGCAGTGGGAGTTGTCGCCACCGGTGCGCACCGCACAGAACAATGCGGCGCCGGCCGTAGAGTTGGCCTATCTCACCGAAGGCGCGATACACGAACGTGTGCTCAGCGAATTGGCCAACACACAACGCGGTGATCGAATCCGCTTGGCGATGTTTTATTTGAGTGAACGTGCCGTGATCGACGCGCTCAAAGCGGCTGCTGTACGTGGCGTACTGATCCAGTTGATTCTCGATCCCAATAAAGATGCCTTTGGCATTGAAAAGGATGGCGTGCCCAATCGGCCCATCGCCTATGAATTGGTTGAGCGAGGTACGGGCAATATCGAGGTGCGTTGGTATCGTACACATGGCGAGCAATTTCATACCAAGCTGCTGACTGTACAGCGTGGTGATCGTCTGTTTGTCACGCTGGGCTCTACCAATTTCACGCGCCGCAATCTGGCCGATTACAACTTGGAAGCCAATGTCGCTATGAGTATGAAGACGGATACGAAGTTAGCCGGGCAAATCACGACATACTTCGAACGCTTGTGGAGCGGCGATGTGTTCAATCCGGAATACACCGCACCGTTCGGTGCTTATCGCGATGATTCAACGGTACGCTATTGGCGGTATCGTGTGATGGAGGCGACGGGCTTGTCGACGTTTTGAGGAAGGCCCAATCAACCACCCTTTGTCATTTCGACCGAAGGGAGAAATCCAGCAAGTGTTTAACGCAGCACGTTCTCGGCAAGGAAAGATTTCTCGCGGAGTTTATCCTGAGACCGCCATGGATGGCGGCAACATTGGAAACGCAGGAGCGGTTTTCAGTGAGCCTGTCTCACAGGGATGACCTCCGGCCTTCGAAGAGCTCGAAATGACAGGTTGGTGTGTAGGCCGGCCCGTCAATGTTTCAGATAATCCCGGCAGCTTTAGTCGGGTGCGAAGGTGCTGAAGGGGTGGATTAGATGCCAACTCGCATAACGGCACCTTTCGGTGCTTCAGAAATCGTTTTGCATAGTTCCGGAGCCAACTTCACAAGATCTGCAAGACGATTTGATGGCGAAGTCACCAGAATCACGGCAATGGTGAACTTCGGCAAGTGTTGTTGGAAGGATAAATTACGATCAACTGTTACAAAGACGTCGAATGTCGCTTGTGCGAGTGCCAACAGCTTGCCATTTTTTATCCCAGTCCAACCCATGCCCGCGACGGTTTGAACTGTGAAGCCCTCAATGTGTTTTGCGAGGCGGCGATCCACGCATTCGTCGAGCAAGACTCTCAAGCGGCTTCAGTCGCGGCCAGCAGCGCGCCGCGCTCTAAAAATGCAATAACCTGTTGTCTGGAAACCGAAGGGAACCCCTCAAGAAAATCGTCGATGGTTTCCCCGCCCTCAATGTAGTCAAGCAAGGTTCGAACCGGCACGCGCGTACCGGGGAACACTGGGGTTCCACCCATAACATCCGGAAGCGAAGAGGTGGTGGGTTCAGACATGGAAATACCATACTCAAAAATATTCGCGTTGTCCAAATTTAGGCGCATCGTGGGGCATCCGAGCATCTATTACCTCAAAGCCGCTCGATCTCTCCACCCAGCAGCTTCGACAACCGGTCGGCAATCAAGTCCGGGCGATCATATAAAGCGCGCACATGTCCACCGAAGCCATCGGGCGCGGCGCGCAATGGCAGCAGTTGTTTGGGCTCATTGGCGGCGGCGAATAATTCTTGTGCATGCCGATAATAAATTATGGTGTCGGTGAGGCTATGTGCGATCAATACCGGAATACGCACTTCGGCCAAACGCGCGCGTGAATCAAATTGAATGCCAGCAACCCACTTCACGGGTAGGTAAGGATAAGCATCCTGTGCCGCTTCAGGTACGGAGGTGAATGCACCGAACAGCACCAGCGCTGCGGCTTTATTTTTCGCAGCTAAGTACGTCGCCGGACCGCCGCCCAAGGAATGTCCCCACAGAATGATGTTCTTCGCTGCCGCGCCATTGCGCACCAAGTATTGAAACGCCGCCTCCGCATCTTGGTACATGTTGGTTTCGGAGGCCTCGCCCGAACTTAAGCCGAAGCCGCGATAGTCGAACGCCAGTACCGAAAATCCTAGTCCGTTCAATATTTCAATGTGCTGGCGTTGCATGTCAGAGAACGCCGAGTCGGCATTGCCATGCAGGTGCAGTATCCAGAACCCATTGTCTCGCTGCGCCGTTGCCCGCAGAAGTATGCCTGCCAGCTTGGTGCCATCCGCAGTGGGGATAGTGGCGCGCAGTGATTCAGGTAACTGTGGAGCTGATAGTGCGCTGCTGTTGCTTTCTTGAATGCGAAATACCAGTTCGCTTTCCCGCGCTTTGAGCCCAATCAATGCCGCTGCCATCACTCCAACCATTGTCAGCGCCAGTAGTGCGCACGTTCGCAGGCACAGGCGTAGCAGTGAACGTGGGGTGTTGGCTGCGATAGGTGGTGTGATGGGCGACATAGGGTGACGATTGAATGCGGCGGTCGGACGCGATTCTAGCGAAGCAGTTGCGCCGAAGGATCGAAATGCTGGATTTTCACCGCCGCCCCGTTAATGATCCCTGGCAGGACGTGGCGGGAAGCGCCACCATGTCACGAGCACCAACAGCCCGAAAGCTGAATAGGCCAGCACGAACACCCACCAGGGGGCCTGGAAGAAGAGGATTCGCTGCATCCAGTGTTCAATGAAACTTTCGGTGTACGTTGGCAAGCCGGCCTGCGACCGCAGCCACGACTCCAGTAGGGTGAGCGGACAGAGCTGTCCCAACCAAGACTGCAGCACTACGACGCCGATCGCA
>JANMSB010000375.1:0-3543 GCA_031388915.1 Pseudomonadota bacterium
TTCGTAATGTCTCATTTAAGAGCTCCCCGTGGTTAAAGCCACCCAGCCAAATTTGTAATTGGGCGGTGTGGCAAGGAGTGATTCGCCGGAGCCTACCCCCAGCGAGGGCGCGGATGTTACTGGAGCAGGCCTGGTGGGGCAAGTTTTGGGTGAATCCGTCGGCCGGCGGGTACCTCAGCAGCGGCTGTAGGCCGGCCAGTCAATGCTCCAGACAAGACCGGCATGACCTACATCCGTGTAGGCCGGGATTTCAATCCCGGCTTCTTATTGCAGGCTCAACACACCAACGCCTTCAACACAGCCTTTGGATCATTCTTGATAGCGCGCAACAGCGCCTTCGCCGGGCCGGTCGGTTCGCGGCGCCCCTGTTCCCAGTTGCGCAGCGTGCCCACATCTACATCCAATATCCGGGCAAACTTCGGCTGGCTTAAGTGTGTTAACGCGCGAATCTCTTTCACTACCAAGGCATCCACATGAAACTCGCGTGACGGCGCCCGCTCGCCGCGCGCCATTTCGCCATGCTGTTTCATGCTCTCAGCCAGCCTTTCAAACAACCGCTTATTCATTGATGCCATGCCTCGTTCAACTTGCGTAGCAACGCTTTCTCCTTGGGTGACAAATCATCTTTGATTCCCTTGCGATAGATCAGGATCATGCGAATCTGCGACTGTGAAACAACGTGATAATAAATCACCCGTGTACCGCCGCGCTTGCCGCGACCCGCCGTCGTCCAGCGTACTTTTCGCAAGCCGCCGGTCTGGGTAATCAGGTTGCCTGCATTCGGATCATTCACCAAGTACGCCTGCAACGCCGCGTACTCCTCATCGCTGAGTAGCTCCTTTACATCGGCGGTGAAAATCGGCGACTCGATGAATATCATGAGGCCGGATAGTGCGTCATTGACTTAGTACCGTCAAGACTCCGGGTTGGCAGCCCCACAGCGATTACTCAACTCACCCAGTTGAGCCAAACTGATTGCGCAACGATGCAGAGCCCCCCCCGGGGATGACAATCCCGACATTCCCTGCCTGCTGGGTTTCCGCTTACACCTCTACCAAGCCTACGGTCCTGGGCTAGACTTATCGGCACAACTGCCCTTGCGTCGAGCCTACCAATGAACGTTCGTGAATATCCATGACCTTTGCTGATTTACATGTGCAGCCCGATCTCATCGCAGCGCTGGCCAAACAACAAATTTCCGAGCCCACGCCCATTCAGATCGCGGCGCTGCCCGTGCTGCTGGCGGGCCAGGATGCGTATCTGCACGCTGAGACCGGCACCGGCAAGACACTGGCGTACTTACTGCCCTGCTTTTGTCGTCTAGATACGGCGCTCGCGGCAACGCAAGTCGTGATTGTTGCGCCCACGCACGAACTGGCGATCCAGATTCAACGTCAGTGCACGGATCTCGCACAGAACGCCGGTTGGCCCATTCGCACGCTGCTGCTGATTGGCGGCACATCGCTGGATCGCCAGCTCGACAAGCTAAAGAAGAAACCGCAGGTGGTGGTGGGCTCACCCGGCCGCATTGGCGATCTCATCAGCAAGGGCAAGCTGAAAACGCAACACCTTCGAACCATCGTCATTGATGAAGCAGATCGACTCTTGAACGAGGAAAGCCTGACCGCGGTGCGCGCCATCATCAAGGCTGCACCGCCTAAGCGTCAGTTGGTCTTCGCCTCCGCCACTATCGAACCGGAGAGCATGGCAGTCATCAAATCGCTCACGCCCGATTTGCAGACGCTGCAAGCCGGCGCTGCACCGGTGAACCAGAACATTGAACACCTTTATCTCATCTGCGAAGAGCGCGACAAACCCGATGAGTTGCGCAAACTATTGCACGCGCTGGAACCCGAACGCGCCATCGTATTCGTACATCGCAATGATCTCGCCGAGAAGATTGCCGACAAGTTGGCGCATCACCACATTCCCGCAGCCGATTTGAATGCCGCCCTCGACAAACACACTCGCCAGCAAGCTATGGATGGTTTTCGCAGCGCCGAGATTCGCGTGTTGATTGCTTCCGATGTCGCGGCACGGGGCCTCGACATCAAAGGCGTCACGCATATTTTCAATTTCGACGTACCCACCTTGAGCAAAGCCTATCTACACCGTGTCGGCCGCACCGGCCGCGCGGGCGCCAAGGGACTGGCGGTATCGTTGGTCACCGAGATCGAAGCCCGAGTGATCCGCCGCTATCAGGAAGAACTGGGCATCGACATACAGTGTGTGCGCATGCGTGAAGGTCGTGTGATTGCCGCAAGCGCGTGACCTGCTTTCCCGCATCGACTTATTGCTTGTCGCCTAAGTGGAGGCTCGTGGACCTGGTGCAAACAGCAGCGCGTTCGGCATCGACTACGGCGCAGGTTATGGCTGCAAGCAGGAAGTGACTCTGCGGATGCAGGTGGAAGGCGCTAGTTTACGCGTTGAACATTTCCGAAACGATCGGCCAAAGCGAAGCGACAAGCAGCAGCGCCATCGCGGTATTGAACAGGCGCACCGTTTTCGGATCGCGCAGAAATCCGCGCATCGTGGTTCCGAAAACTGTCCAGACGACAGAGCTAGGTAGCCCCACGAAGGCGTAGAGCCCGGTGATGACCAGCATGGAGACAAGAAAGTTCTCCGGCACCGTATAGGCGGCGATGGCACCAAACACCATCGCCCAAGCCTTGGGATTAACCCACTGGAACGCCGCTGCCTGCAGAAAGCTGATCGGCCGCGCTGTGGACGCACCCTCGCCCACCGGGTATGAATGGGCGATCTTCCATGCGAGCCAAAGCATGTAGAAAGCGCCGCCATATTTCATCACTGTGTAGATGTCAGGAAAGCGCTCGAAAATCTGCCCGAGCCCTAGCCCCACCACCAGCAGCATCAGCGGAAAACCGATATTGATACCCAGAATATGCGGCACGGTGCGAGCAAGCCCGAAATTCACACCCGAAGCCAGCAACATCATGTTGTTCGGCCCAGGCGTGATGGCACTCACGAAGGCGAAGCTCAGAAATGCAAGGATGAGATCAAGCGGCATTTTTGGCCCTTTGGGTAGCTCGTTGAGGCTGGGATGAGTCCGCGTGTATGTAGTAAGCGCAGTGCACTACACCATAAAACTTGCCGCATCATCGCCACGGAAGGTGAAGCAGTGCGCTTCGCTTACTGCGCCCTACCGTTTCAATTTACGCCTTCCGAATCTTTTCCAATCCACCCATGTACGGGCGCAGCACAGTCGGAATCACCACACTGCCATCTGGCTGCTGATGGTTTTCCAACACCGCAACCAACGCACGGCCTACTGCCACACCCGAACCATTCAAGGTATGTAGCGGCTCTGGCTTACCAGTTTCCGGATTTCTCCAACGTGCCTGCATACGGCGCGCTTGGAAGGCTTCGAAGTTGGAGCAGGAAGAAATCTCTCGGTACTTCTGTTGGCCGGGTAACCACACTTCGATATCGTAGGTTTTGGAGGAGTTAGCGCTGATGTCGCCGGCGCATAGAGCCATGACTCGATATGGCAGCTCCAGTCTCTTGAGCACTTCTTCGGCATGC
>JANMSB010000508.1:0-2916 GCA_031388915.1 Pseudomonadota bacterium
GTTGTAATCAAATTCAGCCCCGGGCTTCAGCATCGCGCTCACAGCTAGATACTCTTATTCAGACGGCGCTGGCGACGGCGCGCAACCGTGTCACTTCGCGTTGAACGATCTGCAACGCCGCATCGACATCGGCATCGATGCTGAACCGACCCAAACTAAAACGCAGCGAGCTTTGCGCTAGTTGATCGCTGCGACCGAGTGCACGCAGCACATACGAAGCTGCATCCGAGCCCGTCGAACACGCGGCGCCCGCAGAGATCGCCAACTCACTCAAGGCGAACAATAGACTCTCGCCTTCGATGCCGTGAAAGGCGACGTTCAGAATGCCGCAGACACGCTGCGTCGGATGACCATTCAACTCCACGCCGCCTAGCGCCTGCAAGCCCTGCCACAACCGATCACGAAAGCTGGCAACTCGCCGGTTGTCTTGCTCTCGCTCCAACACCGCCAGGTGCATGGCTTCGCCGAAGCCGACAATCTGATGCGTCGCCTGAGTGCCGGCACGCAAGCCAAATTCATGACCACCGCCGATGATCTGCGCTTCCAGCCCAAGGACGGGTTGCCGCCGCACATACAAAGCACCAATACCCTTCGGCCCGTAAATTTTGTGTGCGGTACACGAGAGCAAATCAATGTTCATGGCCTGCACGTCAATCGGCAAACGTCCGGCGCTTTGCGCAGCATCGACATGGAATAACACGTTACGCTCGCGACAAATCGCACCAATAGCGCCAATGTCTTGAATCACACCGGTTTCGTTGTTCACATGCATGAGCGACACCAGGATAGTGTCGGCAGTAATGGCTTCACGCACCTGCTCCGGTTGCACGATGCCGTCTGCATCCGGCTTCAAGTAAGTGACTTTGAAGCCCTGCTTCTCCAGGCGTTTCAGCGGTTCTAGTACTGCCTTGTGTTCGGTGCGGGAGGAAATGATGTGCTTATCCCCGCTTGCTGGCGAACCGGCGGCGTGAAATTTCGCCACACCAAACAGCGCAAGGTTGTCGGATTCGGTAGCGCCCGAAGTGAACACGATATTCGCCGGTTGTGCACCCAAGGCTGTGGCAACCTGTACACGCGCCTGTTCAATGACCTCGCGCGATTGCCGACCATGGGCATGCGTCAAGGAAGAAGGATTGCCTTGCAGCAAGGGCTGCGTCAGGCACGCCATCATGCGCTGTGCCACGCGCGGGTCTACTGGGGTGCTGGCGGCGTAGTCGAGATAGATACTCATCACCCAAAGTCCTCCCTGTCTGTTTGAGTTACGAGGACACAGACGCTTCGAGGGCCGAAGGTCATCCCTGTGGGACTCCGCTCAGCGACCGGCATTTCGACTGCGCTCAATGGCCGTCTTTCAGATTCCGGTCGCTGAGCGGAGTCGAAGCGTCTTAGTAGCATTGGCATTGGCATTGTCATGTTATGACCCGGGTCGTTCCTGCATCGCGCTCAGAATACCGCGCAAGATACGTATTTCGTTTTGATCGACCTGCGCGCGATTGAACAAACGACGCACGCGCGACATCAAGTGGCCGCTACTGGTGTGGTCGCGAAAGTTAGTGTCGGCCAGCACGGCTTGCAGATGTTCGTAGAAGCGCTCCATGTCGACTTGCGAAGCCAATGGTTCTTCGCGCTCGATTACCGGCGTGGCATCACGCGCCGCCAAGCGCAGCTCATAGGCAATGATCTGCACCGCCATGGCAATGTTCAGCGAGCTATACACATCGCTGGTGGGAATGGTCACTAGGTGACCACATAGCGCCAGCTCGGTGTTAGTCAGCCCAGTGCGCTCCGTGCCGAACACCAGCGCCACGGCATTACCCTCACGCGCTTTATTGACCACCAACTGCGCACATTCACGTGGCTCTACCGGCACGAACGGGATATGCCGTTGCCGCGCACTGGTGCCGATCACCAAGCCGCAATTGGCTACCGCCGAGGGCATATCCGCATGCACTACCGCGTTATCCAGCACGTCATCTGCACCGGAAGCGCGCGCAATGGCTTCGGGATGCGGAAACTCACGCGGATTAACCAAGTGCAATTCGCACAGCCCCATATTCTTCATGGCGCGCGCCACCGCCCCAATGTTGCCGGGGTGGCTGGTTTCCATCAAAACAATACGGATCGGTAGGGACTCTAGAGGCATGGGAGTAATTCGATACGAAACTCAGCGTTTGGTTGGGCCACAGTCTACAGCCCACCGCCTATTTCCTGTATCCTTCGCGGCCTCTTCGGCGCCACCCGCGTGCCGTGCTCTTTGCCAGCTTCCAGTCAGTGTTCAAATCAATCGATTGAGGTTCGTCTCATGCAGCATCCCATGCTCAATATTGGTATCCGCGCCGCCCGCCGCGCCGGTGATTTGATTATGCGCAGCATGAACCGGGTGCACCAACTGGAAGTCCGCCGCAAAGACGTCAACGATTTCGTCACTGAAGTCGATCTGCGCGCCGAAGCCGAGATCGTCAACGCCATCCGCACCACGTTTCCCGACCACGGCATTCTCGCCGAGGAAAGCGGCCGCACCGATAGCAAGCACGGCAACAAGAATGCCGATGGCGAAGACGAATTCGTCTGGATCATCGACCCGTTGGACGGCACCACCAATTTCATTCACGGCTTTCCACAATTCGCCGTGTCGATCGGGTTGAAAAAACGCGGCGTCATGGAATGCGGCGTGATCTACGATCCGCTGCGTCAGGAATTATTTACTGCCGCACGTGGCGACGGCGCCAAACTCGACGACCGCCGCATTCGCGTTACCAAGCAAGTCACGCTGGAAGGCTCGCTGATCGGCACCGGCTTTCCCTATCGCGCCAACATGCAGTGGTTGGATGCCTACATGGGCATGTTCAAGGACGTCACGCAAAAAGCCGCCGGCATCCGCCGCGCCGGCTCAGCGGCATTGGACCTAGCCTACGT
>JANMSB010000527.1:0-2249 GCA_031388915.1 Pseudomonadota bacterium
GAGCACGATGTTGGTTCGCATGGCATACACCTCCGTGTGTGTATGGTAGAGGTCGTACCACCAACACTGCAAGGTGAGAATCGGCCCATAGGCGGCGGGCTCGCTGTGCCCCCAAACTTCGAGCACTGGTGGCGGTGTGCGCCGCCGCCGAACATGCTCGGCAATTGCGCCACGCAACATTTTTTCCGGTTCTCCCATGGGATTCCCTGCGGTCACGGCAAAGGGCAGGGTGAGGGTGATTGCCTTGTTTCTTGTAGTCTTGTAGGTTGGGTTGAGTCTGCGAAGCCCAACATTTTTGGTGGTGTCTTGTTTCATGTTGGGCTTTGCAGCCCAACCTACGTGCTGGCCGGTCAATGTTCCAGACAAGACCGGCATGACCTACATCCGTGTAGATACCGGGTGCCGCACCCGGCATCTTCGTATGTGTAAGTTGGTCGATCACTGGGTGAGTGTGTTGGCTTTTGCTCGCCCACCCCAGCTAAGATTCGCTCCACTGAAGCAGTTTGTTAATACTGATGTTATCCAACCATGGACGAAGAATCATGAGCGGTAACGAATAGCCCATTTAATAAGTCTCATATGCATCACATCCTTGTCTATTCCGATTCGCTGTCGTGGGGCATTGTTCCCACGACTCGTCAGCGTTTACCCTTCGAAAAGCGCTGGCCTGGTGTCATGGAAATCGCTCTTTGTTCTTTCGGTGATAGGGTTCGCGTCATCGAGGACTGCCTCAATGGTCGTCGCACAGCTTGGGATGATCCGTTCAAACCCGGTCGAAATGGACTTGTTGGTTTGGCTCAGCGAATCGAAATACATTCGCCACTGGCGCTCGTGATCCTGATGCTCGGAACAAACGACTTTCAATCCATGCATGAGCACAATGCGTGGCATTCCTCACAGGGTATTCTTGCGCTCATCTCGGCTATCCGAGCAGCACCTGTTGAGCCCGGTATGCCGGTACCTCCAATATTGGTAGTTGCTCCTCCGGCTATCCAATTGCCGAAAGGGCCGATCGCGCCAAAATTTGAGGGTGGTGAGAAAAAGTGCCTTGGTTTGTCCGCTGCATACCGAAAGATATGCGACCAAACCGGTTGTGATTTCTTCGATGCGGGCACCGTCACAGCATCCAGTGCTGTAGATGGAGTGCACCTTGATGAGGATCAACACTTGACGTTGGGTACTGAGCTATCCAAATGCGTCCGGTCTTTGCTAAAAGATGAGCTCTAACAACGCCATCAATTACTTGCCACTTCACCTCTGTCTAAGGTGGCGCATTGCGCCGCGCTTAATGGCGCCCTACGCCGAATCGCTCAAACATTAAACAGTATCGCGCGATCCTGTTCATTCAAAATTTTCCACTCCGCCACCATCAAATCTCCCAGCACTAACCCGCCAACCAGCGGACGATGCAGGGCTTCCACATGATTGCCCACTGCGGCAAACATGCGGCGTACTTGGTGATAGCGGCCTTCGGTGACGGTGACGCGGGCTTGGCGTGAATTGATGACTTCCAACTGCGCCGGTGCTAACGGTTCTTTCTCGGACTCCAACATCATCTTGCCGCTGGCGAATAACTGGCCTTCGTCGCCGTTCAAATTACGGGCGAGGGTGACTTCATAAATTTTGGCAAGTTTGTGTTTGGGTGAGCTGATGCGATGTAGCAACACGCCGTCATCGGTCATCAACAATAAGCCGCTGGTATCTCGATCCAAGCGGCCGATGCTGGACACAATCGGTGAGCGCAGGCGAAACCGCTCCGGCAGCAATTCATAAATTAACTGGCCGTGATCCTTGGTGGAGCAGGTGTAGCCGATAGGCTTGTGCAGCATGATCAACATGCCGGCGGGCGGATCGAGCGGTTCGCCGTCGACGCGAATCTGTTCGTGTTCGGCTTTGTCGTCGGCATACAGTACGTCGCCATTCGCGTTGGTGATGCGGCCTTCGCGAAACATGTACGTGACTTCTTTGCGGCTGCCGTAGCCAAGATTGGCAATGAGTTTGAGTAGTTTCATCGCGTTTTCCCATACGGCGAGGTGGCGAAGCGTGGCTTGCGTGGTTTTTCGCTGACCGGTGCGCTAGGAGTTTTGGTGGCGTGAATGATTTTGAATCCGTCCTGTTCGGCAACGATGCGTGTTTGACCAAAACTGCTGGTCAGTACTTCTTCATAAGGCAGATGCCGATTGGCTACCAGCCACAAACATCCACCGGGATTCAACGCTTCTGCCGCGACGCTAATGAAGCGCTGGCCG
>JANMSB010000060.1:0-1879 GCA_031388915.1 Pseudomonadota bacterium
CAATGGCTTAGCCGCATGAGTCGCGGGCTGGTGTTGGATGCCAACGATCAAGCGCTGAGCCCAGACAGCCCGTATCGGGTGGGACAAACGATTCGCTACTTTCGCGAAGTGGCAGACGAGAAACCCATCCCCTTCGTCGAATCCATTGTGTATGCCGATGCGAACATTGTGGTGGCTGACAAACCACATTTCCTGCCGGTAACCCCCAAGGGCAGTTATGTGCGTGAAACGCTGTTATCGCGACTCATCGAACGACTCGACAATCCGCACCTGTCGCCACTGCATCGTATTGATCGTGGCACTGCGGGCCTGGTGATGTTCTGCGCCAATCCGAAATATCGCGCGCAGTATCATGCGTTGTTTAGCGAACGACGCATTACCAAACAGTATCAAGCCATTGCACCGGCGTTGCCGCGCTTAACCTTTCCCATGGTGTATCGCAGCCGCATGGTGGCAGGCGAGCCCTTCTTTCGCATGCAGGAAGTTGCCGGACTCACCAACACGGAAACGCATATTGATGTGTTGCAGCGAGGCGAAATACATTGGCGCTATGCGCTATCACCCATCACTGGGAAGAAGCATCAACTACGGGTACACATGGCCGCGTTGGGCGCGGGCATTCTCAACGATGATTTCTATCCAGCGCTGCTGCCGCGCGATGATGAAAACTTTCAACATCCCTTAAAGCTGCTGGCGGCTAGCCTGGCATTCGTTGACCCCATCACGGGTGCATCACTGTGTTTCGCCAGTCAATTGCGTGTGTGACGGAATTGCAAGCCATCCCCCCACGTAATACATTTCTTCACATTGGCGTTCGTAAACTCGCCGTACGATTCGCCCACTGGTTGGTCCAAATGCAGTTCTGGAGGTCACATGTCTGACTATGGCAATTCAAAGCTTTCTCGTCGCACCCTGCTGCAAGCAAGTGCCTTGGCAGGCGCCGGCTTGGTGCTGAGCAAGACATTATTGGCCGCGGACACTCCCGCCCTGCCCTTGATTACCAAGGCCATTCCTGCCACCGGCGAAAAGCTGCCGGTGATCGGCATCGGCACCAACGCGTTTCGCGATGCCAACCAGGCAGACTTGCAGGCGATTCTGAAACGCATGCAAGAGCTGGGCGGTTCGCTAATCGACACTGCTGCGTCGTACGGTGAAAGCGAAGGCGTGATCGGCCGTGCTCTGGCCGAGCTGGGCACGCGCGACAAGATGTTTATTTCCACCAAGTTCAACGCTGCGGGCAAGGGCTTTAGTGCGCAGGACATTGTCAGCGGCAAGGAAAGTTTCGAGCGCTCGCTGGAGCGTCTCAAGACCAAGCGCGTTGACTTGCTCGAAGTGCATCGCCTCGACGGCCTGGACGAGCTAATGCCGGTGATGCAGGAATACAAACAGGCCGGCAAGATTCGTTATCTCGGCGTCACCACATTCCGCAATCAAGAACATGACCGCATGGTCGAAGCGATGCGCAAGTATCCGATGGATTTCATTCAGATCGATTATTCGCTGGCCAATCGCAATGCTGCGGAAAAGGTATTTCCAGTAGCAATGGAGCGCAAGGTGGCGGTGATGATCAATGTCCCCCTCGGCGGACGTCGAGGCTCATTGTTTCAGGAAGTGGCTGGCCGCGAATTGCCCAAGTGGGCAGCGGATTTTGGCGCCACCACCTGGAGTCAGTTCTTTCTCAAGTATGTGGTGTCGCATCCTGGCGTAACTTGCGCCATTCCCGGCTCAACAAAACTCAGCCATCTGGAAGACAACCAAGCCGCCGGTCGTGGCCGTCTACCTAACGCCGCCGAACGCAAACGCATGGAAGAGTTCTGGGATAACAAGGCATAGCCGAAGCAATGGATCTGTGTACGGGGCGATCACGACCGAAGGTAGT
>JANMSB010000087.1:0-5099 GCA_031388915.1 Pseudomonadota bacterium
GCGATACGCGCCCGCCGAATGTCGGTTTTGACTTTGGCCAGCGACACGCGCAGTTGCTGGGCAATCTGCTCATAAGGCATGTCCTCGAAGTGATACAGCACCAGCGGCACACGTTGATGATCGGGTAATTGACTCAGCGCACGTTGGATCAGCACCTGCCGCTGATCCACATGAATGTCCTCCAACGAAGCATCGGGTAAGGCATCCACATCGGCAAAGTCGAATTCGCGTTCGTCGTCGGCATCGACATGACGCAGCTCGGAAAAAAAACTCCAGCGTTTGCGATACCGCGACAGATAATTCAAGGTGAGATTGGTGGCGACGGTTTTCAGCCATCCGCCCGCGCCGGCCGTCCCGCGTAGCTGCGCAAAGTTCTCATAGGCTTTCAGGAACACCTCTTGAGCGATGTCCTCCGCCTGGGCATCGTTGCCGGTCAGGCGGGCAGCCGTGGAGAACACCATGTCTTGATAGGCTTGCATAAAGCTCACGAACTCTTCGGTGTTGACAATATCCGGGGTTGAGTTAGGCACGGCAGTGGCTTCGTTTATACCCAGAACACCGATGGCGACGATAAGTTACAGTTCATTGTCGACTCATTTCCAAGTGCCAGCCACTCTTGCTGAACGCCCTGCTCTGGTAGTCTGTCTACATTCCTCGATTCGACATGGGTCAACATGACCGACAAAAACGACTGGGCATTTCCGCCAGCCCTGCAACCCAAGGCCACCGACCTGCCATTCGACCTGCACGCCGCATTGAACAGTGTGGTTCAGGTGCACAGTGCCATTCCCGATGATGCCTTTACCGCCGCCGCGCTCGGCACCGAGCGCGCGGGCAGCGGCGTGGTGATCATGGCGCAGGGCCGACCCGTGGTGTTGACCATCGGCTACCTGATCACCGAAGCGCAGAACATCCTGCTGCGCACTTACGATGGCCGAGTGCTACCCGGCCACGCGCTGGCCCACGATTACGTCACCGGCTTCGGTTTGATTTTGCCGTTGGGCGAACTCAATACGCCCAGCGTGCCACTGGGCAGCAGCCATGGCTTGGTGGCAGGCAGTGAAGTCACCGTCATCGGCCACGGCGGCATTGAACATGCCGCCACTAGCAAGCTGATCGCCCGGCGCGAGTTTGCCGGCTATTGGGAATACCTGCTCGACGACGGCCTGCTGGTGGCGCCGCCACATCCGCAATGGGGCGGCACAGCGTTGTTGGACAACCAGGGAACATTAGTCGGCCTAGGCTCGTTGCTGATTCAGGAAAGTGTCAGCGGCGATCAGTTCGATGCCAATTTATTCGTACCCATTGATTTGCTCCTACCGATGCTCGACGAGCTATTGAGCACCGGCAAGGTGCAACGCACCCCCCACCCCTGGCTGGGTTTGTATACCACCGAGCAAGAGGGTCAGTTATTGATTGCTGGGGTTTCTGAAAGCGGCCCGGCGCAACAAGCGGCGTTACGCCGCGGCGACGTGGTTACGCATGTGGGCAAGCAAGCCGTACATACGCTGCCCCAGTTCTATCGCACCTTATGGGCGCAAGGCGCCGCCGGCAGCATGATCACGCTGACCATCAAACGCGGTAAACAGCGTCGTGATGTGCAACTACGTTCGGCCAGTCGCGATGACTATCTGCTCAAGGCCAGGGGGCACTGAAAAGATTTCTCCCGTTGGTCGAAATGACAATTGATAGATGTTCGCCAGTTTGTCATTTCGACCGAAGGGAGAAATCTTCGCTTAGATCACGCCAATCCGGATTGCCGGCCTGAACCAGTGCATTCTTTTTCTCCCGCCGCCAACGTTTTATTTCCTTTTCACGCGCCAATGCTGCCTGCACTTCAGACGTTACTTCGAAGTACACCAATTTGGTGACATTGTACTTATCGGTAAAGCCCTTAACGGCATGCGTCTGATGCTCAAAGATACGCCTTGCAAGGTTGTTGGTCATGCCGATGTACATGACCGTGTGTTTCCAGTTTGTCAGGATGTAGACAAAGTACTGGTGTACTCGGGGCATGACACTTCCATATGTTTGAGCTCAGGAAAGATTTCTCCCTTTGGTCGAAATGACAAACTTGGCGAATATGCTGCATCTGTCATTTCGACCGAAGGGAGAAATCTTTCAGAATTCCAAAAATGCCTAATCCCGCCGCTTAAATCAACTCTCCGGCCGCATATGCGGGAACAGAATCACGTCGCGAATCGATGGCGAATTGGTTAGCAACATCACTAGACGATCAATGCCAATGCCCAGCCCCGCGGTCGGCGGCATGCCGTATTCCAGCGCACGAATATAGTCGGCATCGAAGAACATGGCTTCATCGTCTCCGGAGGTTTTTCGGTCAACTTGTTCCTGGAAACGTTCGGCTTGATCTTCGGAGTCGTTCAACTCTGAGAAACCATTCGCCAGCTCACGTCCACAAACAAAAAACTCGAAGCGATCTGTAATAAAGGGGTCAGTGTCACTACGGCGCGCCAGTGGCGACACTTCGGCCGGATAGGCATACACGAAGGTCGGCTGCATCTGCTTGGATTCGCCGGTCTTCTCAAAAATTTCGATCTGTAGCTTGCCGGGACCATCGCCATCCTTGAACGGGATCTTGAGCTGGTTGCACCAACCACGCAGGTACTCAAGGTCGCGTAACTTGGTTCGGTCAATATCTGGATTGAACTCCAGAATCACTTCTTCCACCGTAATGCGCCGGAACGATTGCGATAGATCCAACTGATGACCTTCCCACTCAATCTGACGCGTGCCCAACACGGTATCGCACAGACCATGGAACAAGCGCTCCACCAGGTCCATCAGATCGCGATAGTCGGCATACGCCTGGTACAGCTCGACCATGGTGAACTCGGGGTTGTGGCGCGTCGACAGGCCTTCATTGCGAAAGCTGCGATTCACCTCGTACACACGATCAAAGCCGCCGACGATCAGGCGCTTCAAATACAGTTCCGGCGAAATGCGCAGGTACATCTGCATGTCGAGCGCATTGTGGTGCGTCACGAACGGCTTGGCGCTGGCGCCGCCGGGAATCACCTGCAGCATCGGCGTTTCCACTTCCATAAAATTCATGGAGTCGAGAAAGCTGCGTAAATACTTGATGACCTGCGTGCGCGTCGAAAACACCTTGCGGCTGTC
Source organism: Pseudomonadota bacterium (assembly GCA_031388915.1). Classification (GTDB taxonomy): domain Bacteria; phylum Pseudomonadota; class Gammaproteobacteria; order Steroidobacterales; family Steroidobacteraceae; genus CAILZL01. Next base: position 3,142 of record JANMSB010000087.1, read on the forward strand.
GGCGTTGATGATCAGATCCACATAGCGTTGTCGATAGCGCGTTTCGTGATCCGACAGGCCGTGCCACTTGTCCGGCAGCGGTCGCAGCGACTTCACCAGCAAACGCAAAGTAGTCACCTTCACCGACAACTCGCCGGTCTTGGTTTTAAACAACGTGCCTTCGGCAGCGAGGATGTCACCCACATCCCAACCCTTGAAGGCGTCGTAGCTTTCACCCAGTGCAGTTTGCTGCAAGAACAATTGAATCTGACCACTGTGATCTTGAATTTTGGCAAAGCTGGCCTTGCCCATGACGCGCTTGGCCAACATGCGGCCACTAACTTTTACCGCAATGTTATGCGTGTCGAACCATTCCGTTTCGCGTTCGCCGTAGACGGTGAACAAATCGTCCGCCAATACATCGCGCCGAAAATCATTCGGGAACGCCTGCCCTGCTTCGCGCAACTTGGCGAGCTTGGCGCGGCGTTCGGCGATCAAATGATTTTCGTCAGCCGGTTGTTCTTGCGGTGTGTCGGTCATGTTGTTCTCGTCGTTTTTCATTCCCTCCCCCGCTCGCGAGGGAGAAAGCATTATCTTGCCCTCCCCCGCGCGCGCGGGAGGGCGGGTGGGGACAACCTTACAAACCCTGCTTCAAACTCGCTTCCATGAATTGATCCAAATCGCCGTCCAGCACGGCAGTGGTGTTACCCACTTCCACCCCGGTGCGCAAATCCTTGATACGCGATTGGTCGAGCACATAAGAGCGAATCTGATTACCCCAGCTCACATCGGATTTGGATTCTTCCAGGACCTGCGCGGCGGCATTGCGTTTATTCACTTCCAGCTCGTACAGCTTCGCCTTCAACATCTTCATCGCTTTGTCGCGATTCTTATGCTGACTGCGTTCCGCCTGACAGGCTGCAACAATACCCGTGGGCATATGCGTAATACGCACCGCGGATTCGGTTTTGTTGACGTGCTGACCACCGGCGCCGCTGGAACGATACACGTCGGTTTTCAAGTCCGCCGGATTGATCACGATGTCAATATCATCATCGATTTCCGGTGAGACGAACACCGAGGCAAACGACGTATGCCGGCGCGCATTGGAATCGAACGGCGATTTGCGCACCAGTCGATGCACTCCGATCTCAGTACGCAACCAGCCATAGGCATAGTCGCCTTCAAAGCTAATGCTGCAACTCTTGATGCCGGCGACTTCACCGCCGTTGGCGTCGGTCACTTCGGTCTTAAAACCATGTTGATCGCCCCAACGCAGGTACATGCGCATCAGCATGTTGGCCCAATCCTGCGCCTCGGTGCCGCCGGCGCCCGCTTGAATATCCAGGTAGGCGCTATGCGAATCCATCTGTCCAGGGAACATACGCCGGAATTCGAGATTCTTTACGTCACGCTCGATGACAGCGACATCGCGCTCCACCTCAGTCGCCGTGCCGACGTCGTCTTCCTCCACCGCCATATCCAGCAGTTCGGTCGCATCGGCCAACCGCTTCTTGACGCTGTCCAGCGTATCGACGGTTTGTTCCAGCTTGGCGCGCTCCCGGCCCAGCTCTTGGGCTCTGTCGGGGGTATCCCAGATTTTGGGATCTTCCAGTTCACGGCTGACCTCAGTCAGGCGCTCGGCCTTGTTGTCGTATTCAAAGAAACCCCCGTAACGCAGTACTGCGTTCGGTCAGGTCTTCGATACTGCGGCGGATCAGGTTGACTTCCATCGTACGAAACTCGGGCGGATTTTGAGGCGCGGAAGGATAGCAGAAGGTGGAATGGGATGAGTGTCGGGATATTGTCCGGCAGCGTCATTTGAGAACTGTCTCGTACGAAACTTCAGGACGCTTCGAAGGCCGCAGGTCATCCCTGTGGGACAAAGCTCAGCGACCGGAATCCGCACTCCGGTCGCTGAGCGGAGTCGAAGCGTCCTGCTCTTCACGAAACTGTCGGCCCGCCTCTTCTAGCGCAAG
>JANMSB010000118.1:0-1973 GCA_031388915.1 Pseudomonadota bacterium
TTTTTCAGCGGCGCGAATGCCTTGCAGCAGTCGGCTGTTTTGTTCGGGTGAGCCCACGGTGATGCGCAGACAATTGCCACACTGGGGTTGCTTGCGTTGGTCGCGCACCACCAACCCAACTGACTTGGCGGCATTGACTACTACGTCGGCATCCACGCACTCAACCAGCACAAAGTTGGCATCGCTAGGGAACACATGACGAATCAACTTGCATTGCTTGAGTTGTTCACTGAGTTTGCCACGCTCGGTAATCAAGGTCTGAATCTGTTGTTGAATACGCGCACGTTGTTCCGGCGCTGTGGCAGTTAATACCGATTCCACCGTGGCAGTGGGAATGGCGTAGGGTGGGATGACGCGCGCCAACACGCCGATAATGTCGGCATCGGCAATGGTGGTGCCGCAACGTGCGCCAGCCAAAGCATAGGCTTTGGAGAGGGTACGCAGAATCACCAGATTCGGATTTTGCGCCAGCACGGTAGTAAAACTCGGACGCCCGGTGAACTCGATATAGGCTTCATCGACTACGACCAGCGCTTTGCCGTTGAGTTGCTTACACAACGACAGCATGGCTTGCGCATCCAGCGCAGTACCGGGTGGATTGCCGGGCGAGCATAGGAACACCAGCTTTACCTTGTCAGTGCATGCCGCCAACACGTTGTCGGCATCGAGCGCAAAGCCACTGGCGCTGCGAATGAGCGGCACTTCAATCACGCTCGCGCCTTGTACTTCCGCGGCGACGCGATAAAAGCCAAAAGTGGGCGGGCAGGTGATGATGCTGTCCTGACCGGCGCGACAAAAACTACGAATCAGCAGATCGATGCCTTCATCGCTGCCGCGGCCAGCCAGTACTTGCCTGATGTTTACTCCATATAGTTCGGCCAGGCGGGCATGTAGCGCTTCAGCCGGTGATTCGGGATACACATTCAAACCCAATGCCGAATTGTCGCCCTCAGCGCGCCAGGGATTCTCATTGGCGTGCATGCGCTCGTAGCGATGATCCCAGGCAGCATATACATAAGGTTGCAGCGTGAGAATTTCCGGACGCGCCAGTTTCAGGTTCGGATTCATGACGCACCGACCAAGGTTGCCATGCGAATCTTCACTGCATTGGCGTGTGCGTCCAAGCCTTCAAGATCGGCAATGGTGACGGCCGTTGGTCCCAAGTCTTGCAGGCCAGCACTGCTGAGTTCCTGCACCGTTATGCGCTTCATGAAATCGGCCAACGACAAGCCACTGTAAGCACGTGCAAAGCCGTATGTTGGTAGTACGTGATTGGTGCCGCTGCAATAGTCGCCCATGGTTTCCGGCGTCCAGGGGCCGAGGAACACCGAGCCGGCATTGCGAATCTGCGGCAGCCAACTGCGGGCATTGTTCACTTGCACGATCAAGTGCTCTGGCGCGTAGGCATTGCTGACGGCAAATGCCGTATTCAAATCGTTCACTACAATCAAGCGCGCATGCTCGAGCGCTTTGCGCAAAGTACCTTCGCGCGATAGCAAACTGGTTTGACGATCAAGCTCGGCCAACACTTTGTCCACCAATGCGGGTGAAGTGGTGACCAGAATGGATTGCGCATCCACGCTGTGTTCGGCCTGCGCCAACAGATCGGCAGCCACAAACGAAGGGTTGGCTTGCTCATCGGCAATCACCAGCACTTCAGACGGGCCGGCGGGCAAATCCAGTGCTGCGCCTTGGGGATCATTGGCCACCAGTAACTTCGCGGCGGTGACCCAGCGATTACCCGGCCCAAAAATCTTGTCGGTCTTGGGTACTGACTCGGTACCAAATGCCATCGCAGCCACGGCCTGTGCACCACCGATCTTGAAAACCGTATCGATGCCACAGAGTTTGGCCGTGACCAATATGGCTGGATCAGCCGAGCCATCGCGACGCGGTGGTGTACACAATACGCGCGTCGGGCAGTTGGCAATGCTGGCGGGCACCGCCAACATGATGACGGTTGAGGGCAGGGG
>JANMSB010000167.1:0-9020 GCA_031388915.1 Pseudomonadota bacterium
GGTATAAAACGCCAGCGATCCGCCGGCCGTAAAGCCAATTACCGTGACCAATGCACGTCGATGTTTGAGTAGTTCTTTGAGCGTGCCGGCTTCTTTACTACCACGCACATCGGCAGCAGCAGTTTCATGCAAGCCTCGGCGTAGATATAGCGCCACCAACGCCGCCAAGGCGCCGATGAAAAACGGAATGCGCCAACCCCAGGCTTTGATCTCGTCGCTGGTCATCACGCTTTGCAACGCCAGCAACACCAGTAGCGCCAGCAACTGCCCACCGATCAACGTCACGTACTGAAACGACGCCAGGAAGCCGCGATGTTTGGCCAGCGCGATTTCACTCATATAAGTAGCGCTAGTGCCGTACTCGCCGCCCACCGATACGCCCTGCAGCATGCGCGCCAGTGTCAATAGCACCGGCGCCCACACCCCGATGCTGTCGTAGGTCGGCAAGACAGCCACTAGCAGCGAGCCAGCACACATGATCAGTACCGAAGTCACCATCGACGTCTTGCGGCCCTTACGATCAGCCAAACGTCCAAAAATCCAACTGCCTACCGGCCGCATCAAGAAACCTACGGCAAACACACCTGCCGCACTGAGTAACTGCGTGGTCTGATCGCCCTTGGGAAAAAATTCTGAGGCAAAGTACAACGCACCGAAGGAGTAGATGTAGAAGTCATACCACTCCACCAAGTTACCCGATGAACTGGCGACGATGGCTTTGATGCGCTTACGCTGGTCTAGTGATTCGCCGATATAGCCAACGTCCGTCGGAGTTTCTGAGTGCATAGCGATTTCCGGTTTTTCTTACCTACAGCGTACACGTTCCCGATATCCGGTTGCAGCCACTGATCGGTGACGGCCATGGACTGCAGAACTTGGATTGGCAGCAGAATGTGCCATGGCAGGTTGTGCCGTATACAGCGCGGCGTATATGCGTGGCAGCGCACTGACAGTGCTTTCCCCTGCCTGCACACTCCTCTCCGCCCATACCGTCGGCACGTCTCCGTTGCCTGTAACCAAGCCGATTCAGCGACCCAAAAGCAATCAATCCTTGGCCAAAATGCAATGTCCTGTTGACGCTAGCCGTCGGCCAAGAAAGCACTTTAACGAGGATAGAATTTCTAATGATTACCGCCCCGCGGCCGCAGTAGACTTAATGCCATGCGTGCGCAAGCCAGCAATGGATCTGTGAGCACCGGCGATGATCCGCGCCATGTATTGGCCGGGTGGCTGGATGATTATGCCGCGGACCGGTGTGATCGGGATGACTTGCAGGCAACTTTCATCTCGGTGTGTCAAAGCAATACCGAGGCACCTTGGGTCGCGCTGGCGCTACTGGATCAATATCAACGTCTAGGCCGTATCGACACGACGCTGGCGCTCACACTCAAGTCGGAAGTCAACCAGGTGGTCTTCGGCGCAACCCAACCACCCACAGCAGCGCGGTGCGTCGCGCCAGCGGATGAACAGCACGACACAGCACAACGCGAGCCCACTCAGCGCCCTGAAGTCGCTTCGAAACCATTGGTCGCGACAGCACAGAACCCCGTCGTCACTGCCCAGCGTAGTGACACACGTAGTGAGCTTCGCGCTGTTGAACACACTGCATCCACGGCGATTCGAGTTGAACAAATTCAACAGCCACACGAACAACCCGTCGTGGCGCCGGCACACCGGATATTGCGGCAGCGCTATGAATTGCTGGAACTGACTAGCGCAAGCGCCACTGGCGCGGTGTACCAAGCATTGGATCGTCAGCGTGAGCATTTACTGCATGACGCTCGATATGTTTCCGTACAACTAGTCCGCCTTGATGAGGCGAATGTTGTCGCATCACCCGCTGACATTCAGCAGGGGTTTTATCGTGCACAAACGCTCGCGCACCCAAACATTCGCAGTGTGTTCGACATAGACCGTGAGGGCGATACTTGTTTTGCTGTCATGGAACTACTGCATGGGGAGCAGCTATTGACGCTGTTGCAGCATTTCAATGGCCGCACGATACCCTGGCACTACGCGCGTAACATCTTGCGCGGCATCGGCGCCGCCTTGGTATATGCACATGACCACGGGGTTATTCACGGCGATCTACAGCCACAGAACGTCCTGATTACCCCTGCCGGCGAGGTCAAGGTACTGGAGTTTGGCTTTGTTCCGTTGTATCGCCCTGAGCCATGGATAGCGGACGGAGCGGCCGCTGCAACCTTACATAGCGAGTCAGCGCGTTATTCGAGTCTCAATCGAATGAATGCGCAGGAGCCGCACCCGAGCGATGACGTGTTCAGCTTGGCCTGCATTGCTTATGAGCTGTTGAGTGGTCGTGCTCCCTATGATGGGCGTTCGGTGTCGTTGGCCGAGAAACAGGGTCATCGCCCATCCCGTAGCGCCCGCTTCAATCAGCGTCAATGGCGCGTGCTGCAGCGTGCCTTAGTGCTGAAACGCGATGACCGAAAAATTTCCCTTCGCGAACTGCTGGTCGGCTTGGGATGCGAGCACGCACCCAAACCACTGGCGCCGCCGGAAACTCTGTTGGCGAAGCGCACCGATAGGTCGCCTTGGGCGCAGCCTGCGCTGTTGATGGCCGTGTCTCTGTTGGTGGTAGCCTGGGTGACGTACATCATCGCTTTCTCGCCGCTTGGAAAATCACCGCAACATGGCGAAGCGAACAACCCGGAGCAGCTTGCCGGCGAACAGCTACCCGCATCCGTCACGTACGGAGAAGCGGTTACATCAACGCCTACCGATTTACCTGAGGGCGCCAGTGCGCCCGCAATGGCCAACCGCGACAACCCCGTGCCAACCGCGTCAAGCAACGTCGAACACCCCTCCGCACCAAACATCGACTCAGCCATTCCCGCTAGTGTCGCGGCGACCACCTTGCCCGAAACCACAAACGCCGCCCTCTCGACGCAAACGCCGAACATCTCAGCAGCGCAGGATGCAAACGAAGCGCGCTCGACAACGACAGCAGGATCGGTCGCTTTCGCCAAGGACAGCTTTGTGGCTGTCGAAGGCGAGGGGCCAGCAAGAGTGGTGATCTACCGCACCGGTCGACTAAACAAGGCAGTGCGAGTTCGCTGGTCGTTGATCGGCGATTCGGCTAAGCCGGGTGAAGATTACGCCGACACCGGCTCCGGTATCGTGGAGATTCCGGCCGGCGTGCGCGAATACACTTTAGTGATTCCGCTGGCTTCTAATGCAGTAAGTGAAAATACCGAACTGTTCACGATAAGACTCGCTCGTGCCGACGATGGGCCACCGCTGCAGGAGCCAACTACGGCTACGGTCATTATTGTTGATGACGACTGATCCTACTTGACCGAACCATTCTCGCCGGATCAACACTTGCGGAATTTTGCCGTGATTGCCACGCTCAATCCGCGCTCGGTGTTATCGGTACCCATGCCGGTGGCGCCGAACAGAACGATGTTCATTTCATGCTCCGCTTCACCGCCAACACACCATCGCCATTCAGCTCGGTGGCGAAGCCTGCTTGTCGCAGACGCTTGGATACTTCATTGGGCAGGTCGCGGCCGCTGCTGAGTTTGTTGGGCGTACCGGTGTAATGAAACAATTTGCCGTTGCGTTTGATGACACGGGCGAAGTGATCGTAAAAAGTCTGCGAGTACAGCTCACCGGCGATACCAAAGCGCGGCGGGTCGTGCAAGATGGCATCCACCGACTCGTTCGCGATACTCACAATGTGTTCGGCAATGTCGCCCGTCGTCAATGTCAACGCACCACCCACCATGGGCGACCAGGGATTGAGACTGCGCAGCCAAATCACATCGGGATTCTTTTCATACGACATCACGCGCACCGCCTGCCCCTGCAAACACCACGCGGCGAAGTAACCTAAGCCGCCGCAGGTATCGAGGATGGTTTTGCCGCGCGGTTGAATCAAATTCACTTTGCGCTGCGCATCGGCATAGGGTGAAACCGTGGCGGTGGGCAACATCTTGATGCCGTCGATCTCGAAGGTCGGCGGCCCCCACTCGGTGGGCACCAACTTGATCAGCGAGGTGGTGAAGCGCGCCACCGGCTCGAAGGCCTGTCCACTACAGTAGTAAATCGTGCGGTCCTTGCAGGTTGGCAAATAGGGATAACGCTGCCCTTGCCAGCTCCACTCTGTAGCAGCCACTTCGACGCTGGTCTTTGAACGATCCAGGTCCAACGAACACTCGACCACAGCCGCACCGGCCTGTGCAGCAGCGCGCAAGGTTTCATGCACTTTCAAAGTGATTAACGGCCCCATCCTTCCCTCATTCACGGTCGCCTGGGCCGAACGGCTGGCGAACAACATCCCGGCATTCTCGCTAAGGAAGGTCTGATTTACTTGTCATTTCGAACGCAGTGAGAAATCTTTCTTCGTCTGGATGCCAAACTATCAATCACTTGCAAGATTTCTCCCTTCGGTCGAAATGACAGTGGCAAGTTAATCAGAGGTTCCCTAAGAACCTGAGCCGATGTGTACGGTACCGCGCAGACGGCCAAATTCCCCGCATGCTCCACTGTCGCCACCGGCGCGTGATTTGCGACCCACACGGGAGATAACTATGGCCACCTACCTACGAAAGTTCCTTGTGCTGGTGAGCTATAGCGCTGCTGCAATTTTATTGGCCGCGTGGATTACCCATCGCGCGGAGTCACTGCGGAGGTCTGCGGCGCGTCTCAATGACGCAAGCAGCCGGTTCTCCGCGCAACTCCGCTATCAAGGTGAAACCGCCATGGGTATGCGTATACCGCAGCCAGGCGTTACTAAGTGGGTCGAGTTGGAACGCTGTTTCAGTTAACGAAGAAGGCAGAGCTTTGGCCAGCACCCTCACCGATCGCGAACTAAAGGCGCCCAGAACGACGAGCACGCCTAGGCCTACGTCGCCATGGCAGCAGGCAGTGTCTGAAGCGATCAACGGACAGCATGGGCCGTCGAACGAAATTGCAGACTTCACGACAGAGCTCAACGAGCAGCTCGATACCCGGGAATTGATCGAGGATAAAATCTCGGCCGCCCTCAACAGTCCGACCGCTGATCTGACTCAAGACGACCTACCCACGCATGCACTAAAGCCTTTGCTGTTACGGCTCCACGATGAGCGCTGCCAGGGCACGCTCAGCGATGGCGATTACGAGATAACCAAGACTGCCGCCATCGCACGTTGGTTGCAAGGCGCGCCTGAGCGCACCGAGCAGCACAGCGCGCCAGCCGTCGATGACGTAAATCCAACCTCAGAGCTTGACGCATGTACCGATACGCAGGATTTGAATGCGGATGAGCTCCCGGTAGGTGCGCCGGACCCAGGCTTCAATCTGCCGCTAAAGAACAAGTCATCCGCCACCCCTGTTGCGATTGATCCTTTCCAGCCAGGCAACGTGATTTGTGGACGCTATGTCATTGAGGCGACCATTGGCCACGGTGGCTTTGCCATCGTGTACCGAGCTCGCGATTTGCACTCCAACGCTGGCCAAAATCCCCACGTCGCGCTAAAGGTCCTGCATCCCGCATTGCGGGAACGTCCGCAAGCCATCGCCCGATTGAAGCGTGAGTTCCGTCAAACGCAGCTGCTGTCGCACCCAAGTATCGTGCACGTGTTGGACCTGGATTCTCACGAGGGTGTCTGGTTCATGGTCATGGAGCTGCTGGAAGGAGAAACCCTGGCGCAGCGACTGTCTCGGTGTGGCCACCCCATCGCGCCGCTTGAGGAGGCATACGCAGCGCTCGCTGCCTACGCGGACGGGTTGAGCTTTGCGCACGCGCACCACATCGCACACGGCGACTTTAAACCCTCCAACTTATTCCTGTTGCATGACGGCAGCGTACGAATCATCGACTTCGGCAGCTCGCTCGATATGTGCAGCTCGGGAGTTGAGCGCGACGAAACCAACCCTGCGGCCACTCCCGCCTATGCCAGTCCGCAGGTGCTGGCTCGCCAGGCGGCTGAACCTCGTGATGACGTTTTCAGTTTCGCCTGTGTAACGTTCAATGTGTTAGTCGGGCGGCATCCCGTGGCGTGGCCATCGTCTGTGGCAATCCCGCTATGGAGCGACGCGTTGCTTGAATCGGCAGCGCTTTCGCCGCATCAACTCACCGTACTGAAACGCGGCGTGGCGTGGCGTCGGGAAGATCGTCCTGATTCGGTTCACGAATTCTTCCAGTCCCTGACGACACCAGAAATTGCTGATGCTGATCTAGAAGCAATGAATGAACCGATGTCGACAGACGTCGCATTGCTAACGCCGATTGCCGACCCAGCACCCGACGCGCGTACCGCCCCCAGTTCGAATGCACAGCCTGAGTTACTCCCGGCAGCAGTCTCCGAACCGATGCAACCCCTGGACACTGTCGCGAATACGGAACCCGCGACGCTGGCCAAACCTCTTGCCGTTGCGGAACCACCTTCGACAGCCTTGGCGCCAACCCCGTCTGAAGTACTCACTGAATCTGCACCACCACCCGCCGCCCCGACAGCGCAGCGTCGAACAGGCTCGGCATCCCAGTCATCGGCAGTGTTAATACCGCCCTTCCTGCCACCGCCGACGCGAACTCCGTCCTATCGCTGGCTACTACTCTTGGTGCCGCTCTGGTTCGGATTTTTGCTGTTTCATAGCTCCAATTCAGAGCTGACAGCGCAAGCACCCGTGCAATCCAACAACGGCGCGGCTGGGGACGTGCGCACCAGCCTTGCGTCGAGTGCTGCACCGACGTCACAAGAATCGGCTGTTAATCAGCAGGAGCGTTCGACGCTCTCGCCCACCGCCGCTGACCCTGCAACGAGTCTCGCCCCGGTGCCAAAAAAAGCCCGGCGCACCGCTAACCCGAATGCACCCGCCGTCACCTTCGACACGCCCACCATGAGGGTGACGGAGCGCGCGCTAGTGGCGGCGATCATCCTCAAACGAGTGAATGGCCATTCAGGGCGGCTGAGGGTGAGATGGCGCCTGAAGGCCGGATCAGCGGCAGTGGGTCGAGACTTCAGCGGACCACTCTCAGGCGTCGCAGAGTTTGCTGATCTTCAACACGTACGCGTGCTGTTTGTGCCATTGCTGAGTGACCCCCAGCGCCACACTGATCGAACCTTCGTCGTTGAGCTGAGCAGCGCTTCAAACGATGTAGTGATCGCACCGGTACAAAAGGTGCAGGTCACTATTCAACCCACGAGTTGATCGAACGTGCGTATTAGTTAGATCTAGTGCCAATGCTGCTTAGTTAAGGCGCTTGGTGCGACGCTGAAGACGGGCGGACACACAGGTCCGCCCCTACAAAACCATGCATCCGACGTAGGGGCGGACCTATGTGTCCGCCCTGCTGCTCCCGGATCGCAGCGATTTCATCTTGACTAAGCGCTATTAGATCTAGTGCCACTTGCTTTCTTACATTTGCCTGGCGAGCCATTCGACACCACCACGACCCAGAACTGGGCGTGCGGCGTTGTTGCCAAGATCACGCCCGCGTTCTCACGCCGGCTCTCTGAAGGAGCGACTTGACCTTACTTCTTAGCCTTGCCAACTACCGGCCCAAACATCGGTGGCGGCGCGCGATGATGGGTTGCCGATTCGTAGGCCGTGCCAATCTTGATCAACTTCGGCTCTTCACCTTGACCAGCAAAGAAGGTGATGGAGATCGGCATAGGATGCGGCAGTTTGGTTTTCTGCGTGCCGGCCGGCAGTACCGAGGTGTAATCGGTCTTGTCGGCATTCAACGCATACTGCGGTTCGTAGATGGCATCGGTCATACCGGCCGGGATGACAATGCGCGGAATCTGGAAGAACGGCGTGATGCCATCCAGACTGCTGCTGCCGACATTCGGGCCTTGAATCTTAGGCGTGGGCACGGTGTTTTCGGGATGCACAAACGCGTCGATGTGGTTTTCGTTCATCACCTTGAGCAAGGCCAGCCGCGCCACATAGCTGCGCGCTAAGTTATCGCTCTTGTCGGCATCGAGGTGATCGGTGAACTTCACCCAGTTTTCCGCGCCAGCGCGCGATTCGTCCTGGCGGAACTTGGCATTCGCCACCCACGCAGCCCAGTTGGTGATCTTGGTATCGCCGCGGTCTTTGAGATAGCGATCGACATCGAAAGTAATGTCGGTACAGGTGCGGCAACGGGCTTCGCCAAATGAAGCGAAATTGGCGATGTTGACGGCGCTGGTGAGCGGCGCTTCGCGGCGGCTAACCTTGAGCAAGTAGTCATACGAAGTCACGTCGTGGCCCGGTACCGCATAGACCAGCGCACCTTTTTCATCACGGCGCGCAAACACCTCCGGCATCAATCGCGGCAGCAGTTCGGAGAGCGCATCGCTGAACGTGTAGCTCAGGTTGGCGATGGACGGATCATCCGGATAGCCAATCGCTGCGGTCTCCACCAGCTCGGCGCCAAGCTGATCGCGTAACACCATTTTGATTTCTTTGTCGATCTGATCGCTGATGGTTTCATGGTTGAGCGTGCGCTTGACCATGTGCTCGCGAACAATCGCAATGCGCATGCCTTTAAGCGGCTTACCCTGTTGCTTGAGCATGGCATCGTTGATGGCGAAGCTGGCGTAGGGCTGCTCGGGAACCAACCCCTTCGGCGAAGCCGTAAACAAATCGCGTGAATCGTAGTAACCGTTCACCGGATCTTTGAGCGCATCGAGCACCCGTGCCGCATCGGTGAGTGTCCGCGAGTGAATACCGGCGCGATCATTCAGCCATTGATAGCCGATGCCGCCGCCATCAGGCGTGAGTCCCTTGGTGGTCAACAAAGTCACCACACCGCTTCGTGACGCGGGGCCTTGGCATGAAGCACCCGATTGTTCGCAAATACCGATGGTGGCAAGGTTGGCGCCGATTGCCACGCCGGAACCACTGCTGGAACCGCGCGCCACGCGTGTGGTGTCGTAAGGATTGCAAGGTTGCCCAGCCCAAGCGCCCATGCCATGCCCGCCAGAGATAAATTTCGTTTTAGGTTTTACATCGCCGCCGGGATTACCGGGACCGCCATTGAATTCATGCGCGATGGATTTGGCATAAATGATCGCGCCTTT
>JANMSB010000228.1:0-3623 GCA_031388915.1 Pseudomonadota bacterium
CATCATCACTCCCACTCAATCGTGGCCGGTGGCTTGCTACTGATGTCGTAGGTCACGCGCGAGATGCCGCGTACTTCATTGATGATGCGGCGCGACAGATGATCCAAGAACTCGTACGGCAAGCGCGCCCATTGCGCGGTCATGAAGTCAATGGTCTCCACGGCACGCAATGCGATCACGTAGTCGTAACGACGACCATCGCCCATGACGGCGACCGAGCGCACCGGTAAAAACACGGCGAAAGCCTGTGAAGTGCGATCATATAGATCGTGCTTATACAACTCTTCGATGAAGATGGCATCGGCTTGACGCAACAGATCGGCGTATTGCTTGGTTACCTCACCCAGGATGCGCACCGATAGACCCGGGCCTGGGAAGGGATGGCGATACACCATCGTTCTCGGCAGCCCCAGCTCAACACCGATGCGGCGTACTTCGTCTTTGAACAATTCGCGCAAGGGTTCGAGTAGCTTGAGCTTCATCTTGTCGGGCAGGCCACCGACATTGTGATGGCTCTTGATGACGTGGGCCTTACCGCTTTTGGAGCCAGCCGACTCGATCACGTCCGGATAAATCGTGCCCTGCGCCAACCAGCGGGTGCCGTCGAGTTTGGCGGATTCTTCTTCGAACACTTCGATAAACAAACGGCCGATGATCTTGCGCTTGCGCTCGGGATCGACCTCACCTTTCAGCGCAGTCAAAAAACGCTCTTCAGCATTAACACGAATCACCCGCACACCCATGTGTTTGGCGAACGTGTCCATGACTTGGTCGCCCTCATTGGTGCGCAGCAGGCCATGATCGACGAACACGCAGGTCAGTTGTTTGCCAATAGCTCGATGCAACAATGCGCCCACCACGGATGAATCCACGCCACCCGACAAGCCGAGCAACACATGATCTGTGCCCACCTGCTCGCGAATGCGATGAATGGAATCGGCAATGATGTTACCGGCATCCCAACGCGCTTCGCAGCCGCAAATCTCGCGCACGAACCGTTCGAGGATGCGCGTGCCTTGTAACGTGTGAGTGACTTCGGGGTGAAATTGCACGCCGTAGAAGCGCCGCTTCTCATCGGCCATGGCCGCCAGCGGTGCATTCGGTGTGACGCCCACTACCACGAAACCTTGCGGCAACGATTCAACCCGGTCGCCGTGACTCATCCACACATCCAGCAGTCCGCGGCCATTGCTGTCGGCGTGATCGCGTAAATCGTCGAACAGCCGGCAAGGTGCACTCACCGTCACCTGCGCATAGCCGAACTCGCGATGATGACCGGGGGCAACGCGGCCACCGAGTTGCTGCGCCATGGTCTGCATGCCGTAGCAAATGCCCAGCACCGGAATGCCGAGCTCGAACACGACTTGTGGCGCCTTGGGCGGTTCAGCATCGGTTACCGATTCAGGACCGCCAGAGAGGATGATGCCGCGGGCATTGAAGTTACGCACTGCTTCATCGCTGATATCCCAGGGATGGATTTCGCAGTAAACCCCATTTTCGCGTACCCGCCGGGCAATCAACTGCGTGTATTGCGCGCCGAAATCCAGAATCAAAATTTTGTGGGCGTGGATATCGAGATTTTCAGTTACAGGCACAGTAGCAACTCGCATTCATGGTAGGGGCATGATTCATCACGCCCGAAAAGACAAGGGCGCAATGACGGGTTTTCGTTCATGGGCGCCCCTACATCCACATTTTTTACTCGCGCCGATAATTCGGTGCTTCCTTGGTAATTTGCACATCGTGCACATGACTCTCGCGCATACCGGCAGAAGAAATCTTCACGAACTCGGCCCGCTCGTGCATCTCGGTAATGGTGGCGCAACCGCAGTAGTGCATCGAGGCACGCAGGCCGCCTGCCATCTGGAACAGCACGGTCACTACCGAACCCTTGTACGGCACCTGCCCTTCAATGCCTTCGGGCACCAGCTTGGCTGTGTTGGGATTGCTGCCGTTGTTTTCCTGGAAGTAGCGATCTGCCGAACCCTGTTGCATGGCGCCGATGGACCCCATGCCACGATAGCTCTTGTAGGTGCGGCCTTGATACAGAATGGTTTCGCCCGGCGCTTCTTCGGTGCCAGCAAAGATGCCGCCCATCATCACGCTGTTGGCGCCGGCAGCAATGGCCTTGGCCAGATCACCGGAGTAACGAATACCGCCATCGGCGATCAAGGGCACACCACTGCCTTTGAGCGCAGCGCTGACCTGATCAATGGCGTAAATCTGCGGCACACCCACACCGGTGACAATGCGCGTAGTGCAGATCGAACCAGGGCCGATGCCCACCTTGACGGCGTCCGCACCCGCATCCGCCAGTGCCCGTGCCGCGGCGCCGCTGGCAATGTTGCCGCCGATCACATCTACCTGCGGAAAATTCTGCTTCACCCAACGCACGCGATCAATCACGCCCTTGCTATGACCATGAGCCGTATCGACCACAATCACATCCACGCCGGCACGCACCAGCAACTCAACACGTTCATCGGTGCCGTCACCCACGCCCACCGCTGCGCCCACACGTAGCTTGCCATGTGCATCGCGTGCTGCATTCGGGAAGGTGGTCTGCTTCATGATGTCCTTAACGGTCATCAGGCCGCGTAGCTCGAAATCTTTGGTCACCACCAGCACGCGCTCCAGCTTGTGCTTATGCATGAGCGCCTTGCCGTCATCGATAGTTGCAGACTCAGGGACTGTCACCAGACGCTCGCGTGGCGTCATGATGTCGCTCACCGGTACATCAAGACGGCTTTCAAAACGCAGATCGCGATTGGTAACAATGCCCACCACGATGTTGCCTTTCACCACCGGGAAGCCGGACACACCATGCTGTCGCGACAACTCCAATACCTTGCGTACCGTGGTATCAGGCGTCACGGTAATGGGGTCGCGCAGCACGCCCGATTCATAACGCTTGACGCGTGCCACTTCGGCCGCCTGTTGAGTAGCAGTGAGATTCTTGTGAACGATGCCGATGCCACCTTCTTGCGCGATGGTGATGGCCAGCCGCGCCTCGGTGACGGTATCCATGGCGGCCGACATCATCGGCAAGTTCAAACGGATATTGCGGGTGAACTGGGTGCCCAGATCTACATCGCGCGGCAGCACCTCAGAATGCGCGGGCACCAGGAGCACATCGTCAAAGGTAAGTGCTTCCTCAAGAATTCGCATAGTGCAACCCGCCTCGTTGTTAACCGGACCCGATAGTCCAAACCGTTGAGTTGGCTTGAAAAATAAGGGGCGGCATTGTACGTGCCGAAGGGGTCGGGGTAAACGTCGATGTTGGCGCCCCTTGCCGTAGGGGCGCACCCATGTGTGCGCCTATCTTGGTGAATTCGCCGGGCTGTCCCAACGGTCAGAAACTCGAGCTGCACCGAGACATGGGCAGACACGTGGGTCTGCCCCTACTATTCGGATATGAATCAAGACTTCGACTTCTCCACCCCCGCGCCACCTCAAGACAACCGCGACATCTACACCCCTGTCCGCCTGAACCGCGAGGCCCGCACGCTGCTGGAACGCGGATTTGGCAGCCTGTGGCTGGAGGGCGAGTTATCCAACTTGTCCAAACCCAGCTCCGGGCATTGGTATTTCTCGCTCAAAGACGAATCCGCCCAACTGCGTTC
>JANMSB010000230.1:0-5566 GCA_031388915.1 Pseudomonadota bacterium
CTGCCATCGGATGACTGCGAGTCAACGTACACCACAAAGTCTTTTAGGCGTTGTACACTTTGAAGGCATCGCACCAGACGATCACCTTCATTGCGGCCGATAATCACTACACCAGTGAGCGGGTTATGCATTGTGACTCACTACTCGTTATGTTGGTCTGCGAGCCGTCGCAGCGTATCTGTGAATGTTGGCCATTGCTATGCCTTTGAACGGAAATCTCCGGGACACTAAATGATAGAGGACTTCGATAAGCTCGCAATCCACGGCGAGGTATTTTGCGACCTCTGTATCGTTGGTAGCGGGCCTGCTGGTCTTGCAATCGCTGATGCCTTCGCTGGGACCGCATTGAATGTTCTGGTGCTCGAGACCGGTGGCGAAGCCCATGAGCCTGCTGCGGAGGCCTTATCCGAGTTTGAGTCGGTTGGGCAGCGACGTGCGCATCACATGTCGGTAAGGCGTAGAATTTTCGGCGGGACATCGGTGATATGGAGCGGGCGATGTGTGCCATTCAGTCCGATGGACTTCCAGCAGCGGTCGTGGATCCCGCTGTCGGGATGGCCAATAGACAGCAGTGATGTGCAGCCTTATCTGGACAGAGCTGGGCGTATTCTTGGATTGGGACCTGCTGTCTACGATGATCGATTGTGGCGAGTCCTGGGAAAAGTTGAGCCGCGGTCGGCGTGGGACGCGACTAAGTTTGAATGGCAGTTTTTCCAGGCAAGCCTTGCCGGAGAATGCATTCGTAGGCAGGTGCCCGACGCAGACGATCATGACTTCGAGAACCTGGACGCATTGAAGCATAGTGGTGCGCCACAGGCTGCCGATGTTGCTCAGATGACGAGGACCCGATTGGAGCGCGCGAAGAACATTCGCATCTGGCTGCATGCGCATGCCCGTCATGTGCTTACCGATGAATCCGGAAAACGTGCTACTGGGGTTGTGGTCGGGCGACGTGATGGCGGGACTGTTTCGGTTAAAGCCCGTTCAGTGGTCCTTGCCTGTGGCGGGATCGACAATGCGCGTCTGCTGTTGCTGTCGGACCAACGCAACCCGGGCGGGCTGGGTAACGCGCGCGATCAGGTGGGGCGCTACTTGATGGATCATCACTACGCAGCGATTGCTCAATTGCCTGGGGATGCTGCCAAGCAGTTACGTCGTCGTCTTGCGTATCAGTGGTTTGACCGTTCCGGGCAGCGGCATGTCTATTTGGCCGGTTTAAGTTTGTCTGCGCAGCGGCAGCAGGAGGACAAGCTGACACGCGGGACTCTTTATCTGTTTGAGCACACCCGCGATCCTGCGCCGGTGTCCTCGCTTGGCGGGTTGTTACGATCGGTCAAGGACCGGCGTTTCAGTGGTATACGCCGTGAAGATGTTGTGAATGTGGCGCGGCATCCAGTTCGACTACTGGAAGGCATCTACGATCGGTATGTCGTCAAACGTCCAGCCCTTACGATTGCGAATGCAATCGACATCGGATGTAACGTAGAGCAGGTTCCTAATCCTGCTAGCCGAGTCTCGCTCAGCAGTCGTTTGGACAAGGTTGGGCAACGGATGGCTCAAATCGATTGGCGAGTCGATGATCTGGAGCGAGAGACCTACGCAGCCTGCGCGCGGCTGTTTGCCAGTGAGTGTCAGCGCCTGAAATTTGGTTCGCCGGTGATTGCGCCCTGGCTTCTGGATCAGCAGGATGACTGGCGGTCTCGTTTGCATGATATGGCGCACCCCATGGGCACAACCCGAATGAGCAGTGATCCTGCGGCCGGGGTTGTGGACAGGAATTGTGCGGTACACGGAGTGGAGAATTTATATATCGCTGGCAGCTCGGTGTTCTCTACCGCTGGTACTGCGAATCCCACGCTGCTGCTGGTCTCGCTGGCGATTCGGCTGGCCGACCATTTGCATGAGTCGCTGCGTGCGACTGGCAGCATCGGGCAACAATCGTTACCTGCAGCGAATCCTGCTGTGGAGGTTTCGAGTCAGCGCTCATCGCAGTTGGTGCGCATCGGGATCATTGGGGCTGGTGATCGTGTCCAGCGAATCTATTTGCCTGTGCTGAAGGCGCTGGGTGGGCGTGCTGAGGTGGTTGGGTTCACCTGTCGTCAGCGTGAGAAGGGAGAGCGGGCCGCACAGCAGACCGGGTGGGACTATTTCGCGTCAATCACTGACCTTGTGGCAAAGTCAAAGCCGCAACTGTTGATTGTCGCCGTGTCGGGTACCGCTAATGCAGCGGTGGTGAAAGAGGCCATTCACCTTGGTATCCCGATTCTTGCAGAGACGCCCATTGCCTGGGATGAGCAGACCGGTAGGACCGTCGTCTCGTTAGCAGCGAACCGTAGTATTCCTGTCGGAGTGGCTGAGCAGTTTCCCTTTCTGCCCGCAGAGCAGTTGAAGCGCAAGTTGATTGATCTTGGAGTCCTCGGAGAAGTGACTTCCGTTGTCAATGCCTTTGCGAGCTTTGACTATCATGGGCTTGCTCAGCTACGCGCCTATCTTGGTGAGCGGCGGGCGCCCTTATCGGCCAGCGCTGTTGAGCATGACTTTGGAAGGACTGGGGTTGTTGATGACAGGGCGCCACCGATTCCTGAGCTGGGTTGGCCTGAAAATTGGTTGCTGGGTGCCGTCAAGCATGATGATGGTGCCCTGCTTGTGCATCAGTATTCATCGGGCTATTCGGTCTTGCCTACCCGTCCGAAGGGTCAGTTGCTGGTTCATGGACGTTGTGGCAGTCTGGTTGATGACACGTTGTCGGTTGTTGATCGCTGTACGGGTGGGACATACGCAAGTCATATTTGTCGCGAATACTCTGACAGCGGGGTTTCGCGTGTTCTGCGACGAGTGTTCATTGATGCGCCCGGCGTGGGTGAAGTTGAGTGGCGAAATCCGTATACAGACCATGTGCTGGATGATGAGCAGATAGCCGTTGCGTGTCATGTCGAGGCAATGTTGCGTGTTGTGAAGGATGGAGGCTGGCCCTTGTACTCGGCTGCACAAGCTCTGAAGGATATTGAGCTGCTACGTGCACTGTCATACTCTGCTCGGCTGGGTGGATCCAAGGTAAGCCTACCGTTGGATAGCCGCTACCTGAAATTCAGGCTTGCGACTTCGCCACAAGTAATTGGTCGTGTATTTGATAGGGTGTTGCAGAAATTGCCTGTGGGTAATCGATAGTGCTGCTCCGCCCGGGTAGTGCTGAGCTGTGTAGCGATGCTTGCCGAGCAACGTTTTCTGAGAACAGGCATTACGCGGATGTTCAAGAGTGGTGTGCGAGGTTTGATTGATCACCCTGCGTCGGCCGAACTTTGTAGACTTAAAATCCCAAAAGACTTACTAAATCCCATGCAACTTGTGCTCGACTCTCCTCAAATTGAAGCTGCGCGTCTGGCTCTGACGGACCCTGTCTCTGATCAGCTGCTCGAGCTGGTTTTTCGACTGAATCTGGGCAGGCCTGTTGGCGATATTTCGTCCGAAGCGTTTGGTCTGGCTCGACAGCTAGGATGGGTTGAGTCTAAGAAACCAGCGCTTACCGCTCTAGGGTACTTAGTGGCTGACCCGATTCGTGAGTATCGATTCTGGTTGGAGCGCGGGCGCAGGCTGCATTCGGAACACCAGTATTCATTACTTGCACGTGAGGCGTATCGCGGTAAGACCGTGTTGGAAATTGGGTGCGGCTTTGGTTGCAATTTGTTCTCTCTAGCTGGCCTTGAGGGTCGATTCGTCGGCGTAGAGCCAATGGCTTTATATCGCCAGTTCACGCCGTTGCTAGCAGAGCGCGAAGGTATCATTGCTCCCGAGATCATCGATGGGCGGGGCGAAGCATTGCCATTTCCTGAGCCTGAATTCGATGTCGTTTTGTGTTATTCGGCGCACCAGTACATGGATATACGACCCGCGCTCAAGGAAATGGCGCGTGTTCTGCGTCCGGGGGGGCAATTGCAGATTGTTGGCGGCACTTTTGGCCCCTATTTGAATTACGTCGTAAAACATTTGTTGGGCAGTCGTAAATGGGGTAGCGCGAAAGGACACTTGTTGACGGTACTTAATACGATTACGTACTCCGCTCTCGGTCGCCGCCTGTATGTTCCCACTGGCAACACAGCTACGGCCGCCCCAGTGTATCCGCCTGCCTGGTCGATGAGTCGCTGGCTCAATGATACCGGGCTGCTGGTGCGTACTGATCTTTTCCGCCGCATTGATGGCGAAACTTGCTTTGTGGCCGAGAAGCCGATCAGTGTCGCGACAACATGAAGAAAGGCGGTGCCATGTGGCGAGGTTCTAAGGACTTCGCAAGAGACCTGTTGGCGCAAGTGCTTCTTTCGATGCGGCTCAGCCATCCCGCCACGGCCTGTGCCGGCAAGTTGCTGATACTGACGTTCCACCGGGTGCTACCGGAATCCTTGCGCAAGGAGTATCCATTGCCAGGCTTGGTAGTGACGCCCGATGAGCTCCGCTGGGTTCTATCGGAGTTGGCACCCCATTTTGAGCTGCATACTGTCTCTGATGCAGCACGGCGTTTGAGTGAACCCGACCGGCCCCGTCCGCTACTCGCGATCAGCTTTGATGACGGCCAGTGGGACAATCTGAATTTCGCTGCACCCGTGCTTAATGACCTTGGTCTGCGCGCAACCTTTTATATTCCAACCGACTTCATCGGTACATCGCGCCTTCTTTGGCACGATGACGCAGGATTCGCCTGGCAAGCATGTCGCCGCGGTGGCGTAGATGGTTCAGTCGTGGCTCGCTTGGTAAGGCACTTGAATCTCGCACCTGATGCCAGTATCGCGGCGTTCCTTGAGGCGCTTAAAACGGTGCAGCCAGAGATGCGTCAACAAACCGTTAGTGAGCTCCATGCGCTATCCAAGATAGCGATGCCTGATTGGGCGCGACTGATGACCTGGCAGGAAGTGGCATCACTTGTCGCAATCGGGCATGAGATAGGTTCGCATGGTTGTTCGCATGCCCTGTTTCCGCAGCTGAACCTTGTGGAGCACCAGCGTGAGATTGAACAGTCCATGCAGGTCATCACGCAGAAGTTTGGTGTTCCTGTAAAAAGCTTGTGTTATCCGAACGGCAGCTATGATCAGGACAGCATCAAGCTGGCCAAGCAACTGGGATATGAGAACGCTGTGACAACCAAATGGGGCATAAATCTGCCGGATCGCCCACGCTATGAGCTGCTACGTTGTGACATGGATACGCGACGGTTGGTTGATCGCCGGGGGGGGCTTTCACGAGCGCGTCTGGCAATGCGTTTGGCGGGTTTTCAGCCGGGTCTTTCGACATGACAGAAGTGAGTCATAAAGACTACATCATTGCGGTTCAGGCTCCAGCTTATCGGTTGAGCGATGGTAGTTTTGCAACGGAGAGTGCTTTCGTTATTCACCTGAAAGAACTGCGCGCCAGCCTGGGGGCGCGCTTCAGGCGCGTTATTCTGATTGCGCCGGAGCTGACTCAGGCGGAATACCTTGAGCGCAAACCGCAGCTTGACGTCCTTTCGCCGGAGCGAGATGAAGTTGTCTATGTGCCGTCTCACAGCACATCGACATCTGCCCGGAGTTTCTGGTTTGGT
>JANMSB010000235.1:0-2585 GCA_031388915.1 Pseudomonadota bacterium
TAAATAACTCGGGGCGTCCTAGCGCTACTTCTCCGACTATCTCTGTGTTCGGCACCGTCTGTGCCACCACACCCAAGCCAGGTCAGTCGCACGTTGGCGGCGCAGTGTAGTAGCGATGTCTACATCGCACTCACCGATACGCGCGAACGACCTGGCTTGGGTGTGGTGGCACAGACGGTCCCGAACACAGAGATAGTCGGAGAAGTAGCGCTAGGACGCCCCGAGTTATTTACTCAGCTTGGCATCGCGACAGCCCCGGTGCCTAACCATGATGGTCCTATCGCGGGGCTGTCCATGAATGGTCAATTTGCAGCGTGGCTATTGCTAGCCGACACGCTGCGTCCCGAAGCGGCCATTGCCATGACCGATCTGCGCGAGCAGGGTTTGACGCGGCAGTTATTGCTCACCGGTGATCGCGCCAGCGTAGCGCATACCTTGGCGCAGAAAGTCGGCATCCATGAAGTGGTTGCGCAGGCACTACCTGAAGACAAGCTAGTGCGCGTCAAAGCCGAGATCGACGCGGGTTTCCGGCCCATGGTAGTGGGCGATGGCATTAACGATTCGTTGGCATTGAAAGCCGGTGTGGTGGGCGTCGCCATGGGGATGGGCGGTTCCGACATCGCACTGGCATCAGCGGATGTGGTGTTAATCGGCAGCGACCTACGGCGCTTAGGCACCTGTCTACGCTTAAGTCGTCGTTGCCGACACACCTTGCAGGTGAATGTGATTATCGGCTTGGGCTGGACACTGGCCATCGTACTCGCCGCCGCCTTCGGTTGGCTCGGCGCTGCCGGCGCATTGATCGCAGCGATTCTGCATAACCTGAGTACGTTGTTGGTGCTGGGCAATGCGGGGCGACTGCTGCGGTTTCAGGAATTGCTGCCGAGGTTGAATGCTGCGTAGGGCGTCAGTAAGCGCAGCGCACTGCGCCACCTTTTATCTTAGGCTCAGCCGAGAACGGCGCAGTGCGCTGCACTTACTGACGCCCTACGTATACGGGTTACGCGTTGGTCAACATCGCCACGGCTATCGGTCGGCGCGTGCATATGACGTTGGATGCGGCGTAGCGGGAAGTCTGGCGCCCTACGCATAATGTATCTGCTGTTTTTCCGGCTCGTGTAGGGGCGGGTTTTAAACCCGCCTGCTGGTGCCGAAACATAGCATTTTGCTCTTAGGGATGATCTGAATTACTTGTCATTTCGAACCCTTCGAGGGCCCAGGGTCATCCCTGTGGGACAAGCTCACTGAAAACCGCTCCTGCGTTTCCAGTGTTGCCGCCATCCATGGCGGTCTCACGATAAACTCCGTGAGAAATCCTTCTTTTCTGCATATGCACAAGATCAAGCACTTGCAAGATTTCTCCCTTCGGTCGAAATGACAGCCGTGGGTTATTCAGACCTTCCTTAGATGGAACTCTTGTTTGGTCCGGACACTTTGCGTTCATATTCTTGAACTTGGCGCGCCGTTAAAAGATGGCGCCTCGTTTACGCGCGTCTGCACCAACCGATGGTTGGGAAATTTCACAACCCAAGAACGAGACGCAAGCCGCTATCCACTCGATGCATTACTGGTTGCGGCAAAGTCCGAACTCGCTCCGTCAGATAAGAACGATCAAGGGTCAAGACTTGTGACACGTTAATAACCGACGGCTTCGATAACCCGGATTCGCTCTTGCCGATCCGGATATTCCCAGGCGCTTCAGCCAATGCCAGGTTGGACGTGATAGTTGCGATGACAACTGTGGCGATGCGGCTGTCATTGAACGGATTCGATTGAACGACAACAACAGGACGCCTCAAACCTGGCCCGGAACCAGTCGGTGGAGGCAGCGAGGCCCACCAAACCTCACCACGTTTCATGGCTCACGGTCTTTAATTGTGCCTGCTGCAAAGCCTCATCTACTTCCGCCGATTCGCTCGCATAGACGGCGTTGAGACGGTCTGTGACTGCGTTAGCCCCGCGAGCGCCAACATATTCAGCGATCGCTTCTGCATACAACTGACTGCGCGATTTCTTTAATCGCTGAGCAAGATGTTCCGCAGCCTTGAAAACGGGATCGGGAAGGGAAATGGCGACTTTCATGCTTCAAGAGTATCACCGCGGTATGACCACGGCAATACCAAAGTCACCCAACAATGTGCATGAAGCGACGCACAAGTGCGTCGCGATTTGCCGGTCGGGCGATCGAAGTGGCGAACTTGATACGCATGTTATGCCTCACCTTCCTCCATCAACTTCGCAAATCGGGCCTGCAATTCTTGCGGTGACAGTATTTTCCGGTTCGTGGCGAGCAGCCATACGTGCCCGAACGGATCCGTAAGCGTGCCGCGGCGATCGCCATCGAACTGATCTGCTACAGCCATGGTCTCCTTGGCGCCACCGGCAATCGCCTTTGCGACAAAGGCATCGACATCTTCAACGTAGAGAAATATCGAAACAGGAGACCCACCCAGCGTTTCAGGGCTGCGGTATCCCATATCAGGGAACTCATCCGCCAGCATAATGGTTGCATTGCCGATGCGGAGTTCAGCGTGCATGACCTTGCCACTCGGGTCGGCCAGTCGCACCACCTCCGTGGCACCAAA
>JANMSB010000246.1:0-23380 GCA_031388915.1 Pseudomonadota bacterium
GTCCACACGACACTTTCACTCGGCCGATTCTGGGCACATGAAAGCGTGCATCGGTGGTGTACCAGCGACCGCCCAAGTACACCTCGGCGTAGGCGTGGAAGTCCATATGTCCCGCAGGATCGGGAAAGCCAATGTCCGGTACGTGGCCGGTGACATAGCGAGCGGGCAAGTTGAAGGTGCGGTTCAGCGCGATAGCGAGATGGGCAAAATCGCGGCATACGCCATAGCCGCGTTGCAGCACATCTCCTGCGGAAAGATCGGGGCGGCCAGAGAAGTACTGGTACCTGATGTTGTTGTGTAGCCATTCGCTGATCGCCTGCACGCGCGGCAGCCCATGTTCGATGTGGCCAAATTTTTCCCAGGCGAAGTTCGTCAGTTTGTCGGAATCGCAATAGCGGCTTGGCAAGGTGTAACGCAGTAGCTCTGGCGGCAGTTCATCCACCGGCGTTGGCGTGGTGTTGATCGCCTGGTAATTATCGGGAAGAGACGGCACCGCCAGAATGGCATCGTGATGAATAATGTTGGTGCCTTGGCGCAGCACCAGTCGGTACACATGGTTGCCGTGAGCATCGACGTATTCTTCGATGGGCAGGTTCTGGCCCATGCTTAACGACTCGGCAATAATCATGTGCTGGCGGTCGCGCAGGGGTTGCACGTTGAGCAGCAGGGTTGATGTACCCGTCGCTTCGTAAACGAGATGACATCCCACTCGTAGCGTGACATTCAACAGCGGCGTGTGTGCGGATGACTCGGTCATGATGTCCAGCCGCCTGAAACTGCGCGCCAACGTTAGCGTGCTTCGAGTATAGGGTGTCTATTGCTCGGTGCGGCGATTCATTTGTGTATTCCGCCGAATGAAATGGTGCAATACGCGGACGTTATGCTTTATCAGCAGCCACGTCAGCCCGTCCCCCCGTTCAATCGCTACAATCGCAACGCCTCTTCCAAAGTCGTGCACACGCTCAAGCGTGAATCATTCAACATGCCCATGTCGCGCAGCGTACGTTCCACAGAAGGTTGTAGTTCGCACAGCACCACCTTGGTGTGATCCTTCTCACAACGCTTGAGTAGTTCCTCGATGGCGCGCATGCCGGTAACGTCGATCAGCGGTACGCGGTTCATATTCAACACGAACACGCGCGGCGATTTGCCGACGCGATCCAATACTTCGCTCAAGCGACTGGCGACGCCGAAGAAGAAGGGTCCACGTAGTTCCAGCAGTTGCACATCCTTGGGGATGTTGGCGTGCGGATCGGCCGCGCCGTTTTTATTGCTATTGCGCGCGAAATCGTCCTGGTCCCCCTCAATGATTGTGCCGATCAAACTTTGATGGGTTTGAATCGCGGCGGCTTCGGCCATGCGATGCATGAACAGGATGGCCGCCAGCACTACGCCCACTTCAATGGCCACGGTGAGATCCACCAACACGGTGAGTGCGAAGGTCAACAGCAACACCACGCGATCACCCAAGGGCGCGCGCAGCAAATGGCGGAAGCGTTCTTGCTCGCTCATGTTCCAGGCCACCATGAACAACACGGCTGCCAGGCTGGCCAGTGGTACATAGGCAATCAAGCCACCGAGTGCCAGCATGAACAGCAGCAGCAATACCGCGTGCAGGATGCCGGCCACCGGCGAGAAGGCGCCGGCGCGGATGTTGGTGGCAGTGCGTGCAATCGCGCCAGTGGCGGGCAGGCCGCCGAACAATGCGGAGCCTAGATTAGCCACACCCTGCGCCACCAGTTCACAGTTGGAGCGATGACGGCGACCGGTCATGCCATCGGCAACCATGGCGCATAACAGCGATTCCACGCCTGCCAGGAAGGCGATGGTGAAGGCGCTGGGGAATAACAGTTTGAGTTGCGCCCATGACACATCCGGCAGGCTGGGTGTGGGCAGGGCGGCGCTGATCGCGCCAAAGCGGCTGCCGATGGTGGGGATGGGGAGTTTGAGCAGCCATACGGCCAAGGCACCGGCGATCACGGCATATAAGAAGCCCGGTTGTTTGGGCGCATAGCGGCGTAGCAATAGGATGAGCGCTAGCGCCCCAGAGGAGACCAGCAATACGCGCACATCGATGCTGGCGAAGTGCTGCCAATACGCGGCCCACTGATCGACAAACTCCGCCGGCACCTTGTCCATCGATAGGCCCAGAAACTCCTTCACCTGGCTGGAGAAAATGATCACAGCAATACCGGAGGTAAAGCCGGTGACCACCGGCTCGGGGATGTACTTGATCCAGGTGCCGAATTTCATCAAGCCGGCAATGACCAGCAGTCCCCCGGCCATGAGCGTGGCGACCAATAGCCCGTCGTAGCCGAACTTGTTGATGACGTTGTACACCACCACCACGAACGCGCCGGTAGGGCCGCCAATAGAAAAGCGGCTGCCGCCCAGGGCAGAAATCAGAAACCCGGCGATGACGGCGGTAATCAGCCCCTTGTCGGGAGTCGTGCCGCTGGCGATAGCCAGCGCCATGGCCAGCGGCAGGGCGATGATGGCGACGGTTAGTCCAGCGATGAAATCCTGTCGGAAGTTTCCCAGGCCGTAGCCTTGGCGCAACACGGTGAATAATTTGGGAACAAATAAATGCCAGGTCGGCGCAGCATCGGGTCGCGTTGCGTTCATGGGTTATCCAAGGGCGGGTTTCGATGCCAAGTATGCCTTGCGGGGCGTTGGCAGTTCTTCTAAATGGCCAGTGGTAGTCCACGTACTCTGGCCTCGCGCGCCGATCTCCGCTATTGTCGCGCCTCCTTTTTCAGCCTGAGACGCTAGACCTATGAATTTTCTGGATTTCGAGCAACCCATTGCGGAGCTGGAAGCCAAAATCGATGAGCTGAAATTCGTCACCAATGACGCCGAAATCAGCCTGGCGGAAGAAATCTCTCGTCTGCGTGCCAAGAGCCGCAGCCTGACGACCAGCATATTTTCCAATCTGTCGCCGTGGCAGATCACCCAGCTCGCTCGTCACCCGCAACGGCCTTAC
Organism: Pseudomonadota bacterium; assembly: GCA_031388915.1. Taxonomy (GTDB): domain Bacteria; phylum Pseudomonadota; class Gammaproteobacteria; order Steroidobacterales; family Steroidobacteraceae; genus CAILZL01. The sequence goes on from JANMSB010000246.1 coordinate 2,984, forward strand.
ACGTTGGATTACATCGGCATGCTGTGCACCGAGTTCAACGAGCTGCATGGCGACCGCATGTATGCCGACGATGCGGCGATTGTCGGTGGCGTTGCGCGGCTGGATGGCAGGGCGGTGGTGATTATCGGTCACCAAAAGGGACGCGACACCAAGGAACGTGTGCGCCGCAATTACGGCATGCCCAAGCCCGAAGGCTATCGCAAGGCACAGCGCCTGATGCAAATGGCCGAACGCTTCAACATGCCCATCATTACCTTCATCGATACTCCGGGCGCCTATCCGGGCGTGGGCTCGGAAGAGCGTGGTCAGAGCGAGGCCATTGCGCGCAGTTTGTTCATCATGTCCGAGCTGAAGGTGCCGATCATCAGCGCGGTGATTGGCGAAGGTGGCTCAGGCGGTGCACTGGCTATCGGTGTGTGCGATCACTTGATCATGTTGCAGTTCAGCGTGTACTCGGTGATTTCGCCGGAAGGTTGTGCATCGATTCTCTGGAAGAGCGCCGACAAGAAAGAACTGGCTGCCGATGCCATGGGTCTGACGGCTGACCGTCTGCACAAGCTGGGCTTGGTTGATGATGTGTTGAAAGAGCCGCTGGGCGGCGCGCATCGCGATCCTCAATTCACCGCTGACGCCCTCAAGACTGCTGTGCTGGGCACGCTCGCCAAGCTGGAAGCACTGTCGACTGAGGCACTGCTCGCTCGCCGCTATGAACGGCTGCGTAGTTACGGAGTGTTTACCGAGAATTGATCAGTTGGGGGTAGGGGCGGGCCATATCAATTTGATAAGAAACCCGCTCCTACGCTATCGCCACCAACTGCTTGACGAAGTCCGAGCTGCGGTGCGCAGTGAGGATGAGTTTTTCCACCGCGCGCGTCATGCCCACATACAGCAAGCGCGTGTCTTCCATGACTTCGTCTTCCTGATAGGGCATGAAGCCTAGGCCAGCAATGGCCACGATAGGAAATTCCAGCCCTTTGCTGCTGTGCAGGGTCATCAACTTGATGCTGTCGGTATCGGGACTAAAGCGACGGCCGCGTCCCGATTCCTGTAGCCACTCCACCGGCAGATGTTGCGTCTGCAACTGCAGCGCCAGTGCTTCGCCGACGATGCGGGTGGGGTACAGCACCGCCATGTCTTTCCAAGCATGCCCCTGGGTGTGCAGTTCCACCAGTTGTTTGGCGATGTGGCGAGCCTCATCCGGTAACGAAGCGCATTGGGTGAGTAGTGGCGCCACACCGCTGCGTCCGGCAGTTTGCGGACTGACGAACGGAATAGCGTCTTCGTCGTTGGTGTTGTCTTCCGGGATCAACGTGTCCTTCGCGAAGCGAAAGGCATAATCAAGCACTGCCGCAGAACTTCGGTAGTTCACCCGCAGGATGGTGGTGCGGCCGCGCGCCTGAATGCCCACTTTGGCGAAGCTGAAATCGCGCGAGCGTTTTTTGCCGTAGATGCCTTGAGCATCGTCGTACAACAACAATAACGAGTTGCTCACCGGGTCCACCATCTGTGCCAGCAGCTTGAACCATTCCGGCTCGAAGTCATGACCCTCATCAATCAGCACCGCGCCGTATTGGGCGGCAGGAATTCGGTTCTTGCTGACCGCCTGGGTGACCGCGCGCACCAATCGGCCGGGAAAGCCCGGGCCCATGGCGGGTTGTTCCAGACGATGCAAACGCAATTGGTCCAGGCACCAGCCATGGAAGTGCCGCACGATGATGCGGCCGACCAAGCTGCGATCCGACACTAGCTTTTCCAACTTGGCCGCCAGCGAGTCGTTGTAGCACAGCACCAGCACCGGCTTGTCGGTGTGCCGTGCCAACTGCGCACAGCGATACGCCAGGATCATTGTTTTGCCGGAACCGGCCACGCCATGCACCACGCGATGGCCGTCGCCCAAACTGCGCGCCAATTGTTCTTGGTGTAAATCCATCACGCGCAAGGGTGTGGCGGGATCGTGGCTATCGTTACTGGCGAACAGCGAAGCTTGTTGAATACGGATGTCGGGGAACAGGTGATAGCGGATGCGGTCGATCTGCAAGGCGCTGAGCGGCGTGCTCGATTGTTGGTGAGTTGGGACCATCGCCCACAGACGTTGCGCGAATGCCTCCGCCGATGTCGATTCGGTCATTTCGTCTTTGCAGATGACTTGTTGGGCTGGTAGCGCTGTACCTAGGTCGGCGGAGTCGAATTCTTTACGGCTGATGTTGCTTAATACCAGCCCATATCCAACCGGGCATCGCAGACCAGGCGTGGCAGAGGTGGTGAGTAATTCCGCATCGCACTCCAACGCCTGCCTGATAACGACCGCATATTGACGGGCTTGCTCCAACGGATTGGCCACGTCCTTGCAACCCTCGACGCTTAACAAGCTGATGCAAGTGTGGCCCAGCGCCAGGATCTGATCCAGTTTCCAATCGCGCACTTCTAACAGTCGCAGCCCGTGCTGCGCATGTAACACCACAAAGTCCGGATGCTGGTGCTTGGCGCCCAGTCCCACGTCGTACCAGCACAGCGCGTCCGGCTCCAGCAGCGCTTCCAGGCGCTGGGCAAAGCGTTTTTCGCCGGCATTCATACGGCGCTGACAGCTATGCAAGGAGGGAATTAGGGTGGCCATGGCTGGAGGTGATGCTGAGGCTTACTGTTCTAACAACTCGCTATGACGTTATCTTTCGCGCGTAACCTTATGTTTTATAGGCATGCCGGTCAACCTGTCTGATAAAACTGTCGCCCGCGACCTGACAATTGAGAGGTTGCTCACTGAATTGCGGCCAGAAACGTAGGGATGGGTTTTAAAACCCGCCCCTTGATCCGCACCGCCGTGACGGATGTGGGCCGGTTTTAAATCAGTCTCTACATGTGGTTGCGCTGTTTTGGCATCCGTCTGGGCATCAGGCACACTTACGCGCTATGTCTGAATTTTCGATCAATACTTTTCTGGCCGCGTTAACCGCGACTCAACCTGATGATGCCGTTTCGGCCATTTGTGTTGGGCTCAGCGGTGGTTCGGATTCCATGGTGTTGCTGAATGTGTTGGCGCAGGTGCGCGAACACAATCCGCGCCTGCGCTTGCGCGCGCTACATGTCGATCACCGCTTGCAAGCGCAATCGGGACACTGGGCGGAGCAATGCGTGCAGTGGGCGCAGCAGTTGCAAGTGGAGTGTGCGGTACTGCCCGTGGCGGTCACCGATATCGGCGACTTCGGCGTGGAGGCGGCCGCTCGCAAAGTGCGTTACGCGGCGTTCAAGTCGGCGTTGCAGCCCCGTGAAATGTTAGTCACTGCGCATCACGCCGACGATCAATTGGAAACGATTCTGCTGGCCTTGATGCGCGGCTCGGGTGTGGATGGCTTGGCGGCCATGCCGGCCTGTGTGCGCTTTGGCGCCGGCTGGCACGCTCGGCCGTTACTGGGTTTCACCCACGAGTCACTCCATGAATGGGCGCAGGCGCGGCGTATTGCGTACTTGACCGACCCCACCAACAGCGACACGCATTTCGATCGCAACTTCCTGCGTCAGGAAGTCGTGCCCATGCTCAAGACCCGTTGGCCGGCCATTGCACGCACGGCGTCGCGCAGCGCTAGTCACCTGGCCGAGGCACAAGCCTTGCTCGATGACTGGACCGAGAACGATTATTTGTTGGCGACGGTTGACGATGCGCTGAGCGTCGATGCGCTGCGTGAATTGCCCACGCCGCGACGTTATGCGTTGCTGCGTTTCTGGCTGCAACAACATGACGTGTTGATGCCATCCACACGCGTGCTGCACTCGTTGGAGCACGACATGTTGCAGTCGGCGCACGATCGCGTGCCCTATGTGCAGTGGCATGGCGCCGAGGTGCATAGACATCGCGACCTGTTGTATGTCGAAAAGCCTTTGACTGAATGGGATGTCGGCGAAAAACTTGCCTGGACCTGGCGACAAGAGTTGCTGTTGCCCAGTGAGTTGGGCAGTTTGAGTTTATCGAGCCATGAACTGCCGCAAACCAATGACCGGTACGCAGTGGGCATTGCGCTTGACCGGTTACCGACGCAACTCACTGTGCGGTTTCGCGATGGCGGCGAACGCATTCGTCTGCCAAAAGAAAAACACCATCGCGCCTTGAAAAAACTATTGCAGGAGTCGGCCGTGTTGCCGTGGTGGCGTGAACGTCTACCGCTGATCTATGCCGACGATAAATTGGTCGCGGTAGCGGATCTGTGGGTGAGTCACGAGTTCGCCGCGCGCGCAGCAGAGCCCGCAGTATTCCCCGTGTGGCAGCGCGAGCAGAACATCACGGCGCGGGCGTGATAGGTGTGCATGCTTGCATGGTTTACGCAGCCATCAGACGATGGCAATGCATATTACAGCTTCCAAATACAAGCTGCGGTGCTGGCTAAAGCAAGATCCGTGTAGATGGGGTTTGGTTGATCATGTTGTTCATCACACGCAATCCGTGTTCGACTGCAAATATCGAAGCGCGTCCTGGCTCATGAAGCAAAAAGACACAATGACCAAATCACTCTGACCATGACGTGCCCGTTACACCGAGAGAAGGTGCGGACATAAGGCGTAGTGCGACTGCAGTCGCGGCTGCACGCGTTTCGACGCCCAGCTTTACATAGATACGCTCCAAATGTTTGTTGACGGTACGCGGGCTCATGCCGAGTATTTCGGCAATATCCCGGTCCATTTTGCCGCACGTCAGCCAGTTCAAAACCTCTGCCTCACGTACGGTCAGACCCAGGCCGGTTGATAGGCGTCGAGCTGAAACGTCAGTGCGGTTTTCATGTAACAGTAGTAAGTGCTCGCCATGCGCCACTTTGCCTGCATAGTGAATGGTCAGGCGGCCACCTTGTTGCGTCAAAGAAAATTGAGCGCCTGGGTCTGTTCGGCATGCGTCACCTTCGGCCAACTGGTTGATCCACGCCCGTAAACGACCCCAATGGTATGGTGCGGCGTTCTGATCGCAGTATTCGGTGAGCCATTGGCTCGCCCGCGCTGTTTGCCAGGTAATCTTGCCGTTGGTATCGATAGTCATGCCGGCCCGGCCACAGGCCTCAATTGATTGCTGCGCGTTTTTCAAGGTGCGCGCGCGTTGCACATGGGTTGCCAGTCGCGCCAGTACCTCATCCTGCCTCACCGGCTTGGTCACATAGTCGATAGCACCTGCCTCAAACGCACGCACCACATGCTGAGATTCCACCAGTGCTGTCATGAAGATCACCGGTATGTCACAGACATTAGGTGTTTTTTTGATTGCAGCGCAGGTGTCAAACCCATCCATGCCTGGCATCACGGCATCCAGCAGAATGATGTCGGGTGTCACCAATGCCAAAGTCTCCAGTGCCCGTGCGCCGTCGATGGCGACCAACACTTTGTAGCCTGCGTCATGCAGTGCGTCGGATAGATACGCCAAGTTGGCCGGCGTGTCGTCGACAATGAGCACGACATCACGATTCGTTGTCTCACAATGTTGTCGGGATATGTTCATGATTCATTGCCTCTTCAATTAACTCAATAATTTCCGTGGTGCGGAACTGCTTTGCCATTTCGCGTAAATGCAAGACAAATTCTTCATACGCAGTATCTAGTGTCAGAACGCGCTTCAGTTCCTCGTTCAGTCCCTGAATGTAGCCAATCCGTGCGTAGTCGCGCAGCGCGGTTAAATTTTCCATTGGCGGGATGGCGCGGCGCGTCTCGACATGCTCGGAGTTGGTTTCAGTGTCGGTGGTGTCGCGTACCCACTCCAATGAGAGTTGTAGCTGAAGCTGTTCCAGCAAATCGCGCATATACACTGGTTTGAAAATAAACCCGTTACACCCTGCAGCGATGGCTTGTTCGCGATCACTCTCAAACGCATTGGCCGATACCGCGATAACCGGTTGCTGCCAGTTTCGTTGCTTGCGCAGGATGCGGCAAACGTCAGCGCCACTCATGCCGGGCATGGCCAAATCAATCAGCAGGGCATCGGGTCGAAACTGTTCGATTTTTTCCAAGCACTCGGCGCCGTTGCAGGCTTCTGCAATCGAGAAGCCTAATGGTTGCAATAAGTTTGCTACCACCGCGCGCTGCTCTGGCTGATCGTCCACCAGCAGCAAGCGACGTTTCACGCCACGATAGCCAGTGACATCATGCAGTGGCGATGCTCGCTGGGTGCGCCGCAACTCCGGTAGGAAGAGGCGCAGCTTGAAAGTGCTGCCCTTGCCGACGCTACTTTCCACCGTCAATTCACCGCCCATTTGCTCGGTGATCATGCGACTAATGGTCAAGCCCAAGCCCGTGCTGTCATCGGTGTGCGGCGTGTTTTGCGCGCGCTGGAACGGATGAAATATGCGTTCGACATCCTCAGTACAAATGCCCGGTCCAGTATCGGTCACGCTGATATGCGCGATCTCGCCAGCGTAATGAATATGCACAACCACTTCGCCGCGCAAGGTGAATTTCACTGCGTTGCCAATCAAGTTGATCAGTATCTGTCGCACCCGTTGTTGATCCATACGCACTACTTTCGGTAAGCGATCGCGAATCTGCACCCGAAAGCCAATTCCTTTGTGATCGGCTGCTATACGGAACATGTTTACTACTTGAGTCAATACTTCCGCGAAATCCGTGGCAATTGGGTGGAGCTTGAAGCGGCCCGCTTCAATGCGTGCAATGTCCAATGTCTCGCCGATGATGGCCAGCAAATGTTCGCCGCCTTGGCGAATGGTTTCTACGGCATCGCGGCGATGTGCAGGCATGGTCGGGTCTTTCTGCAGGATCTGCGCATAGCCAAGGATGCTGTTCAGCGGCGTGCGCAGTTCATGACTCATGCTGGCGAGAAAACGGCTCTTAGCCAGATTGGCGTTCTCTGCCACTTCTTTGGCGGTTTGCAGCGCAGCGTCCGTCTTGCGATGTTCTTCAATTTCCTGCTGCAATAATGTCGTCTGACGGATAGATTCTTCCTCCGCCACGACGCGGCTTTCACGCATCAATACTAGCCACCACGAGGCTACGCCGATGATGACCAGCAAGGTCATCCAGATCTTAAATACCGTGGTCTGAAGTAAGCTGCTCGGTATCCAATTTGACGGCTGCACGCCCAGCAATTGCTGGTAATAAACCATCCATATCAGCGCAGTAGCCACTCCAAACAGCAACAAGAATGTCAAAAAGAAGCTGGTTAGCCGCTTGCTGCTTTGCGCCGACAATCTACCCAGCCATGGCACTTTATCTCGCGTGCGCTCGTACCAGACGATGACTTTAGGTTGTATCGCAACCTTGGTCTTGCACATGTCGTGGCAGCGGGCATCCAAAGTGCAGCACAAAGAACAAATAGTGCCCGCATATGCGGGACAATGCGCCATGTCTTCCGGCTCGAAGTCCTTGTCACAAATGCAGCACGATTTTGATAGATCCCCGACCACAGGGCGTTCGCGTGCAATGTAATACTTGCCACCCGTCGCCCAAGCGATCAGGGGCGACAATAGTAATGCCGCCGCTAGCGCGATGAACGGCGAAAATGCCTGCGCACCTTTGCCCAATACGCCAACGAATGCGGTAATCGACAGCATTGACGCACCCAGCGTAGCTCCCACCCCGACCGGATTGATGTTGTAAAGATAGGCGCGCCTGAACTCAATGTGCGCCGGGCTAAGGCCGAGTGGTTTATTGATCACGAGATCGGCAACGAGTGCGCCGATCCATGCGGTTGCCACGCAGGAGTACAGGCCCAGTACCTGCGCTAAGGCGCCGAACACGCCAAGCTCCATCAATAGCACAGCGATAAATACATTGAATACCAGCCAGACCACTCTCCCTGGATGGCTGTGCGTCAGTCGCGAAAAAAAGTTTGACCATGCCAGTGAACCAGCATATGCGTTGGTAACATTGATCTTTACCTGCGACAACACCACAAACAAGGTAGTGGCGGCCAACGCCCAGCGTGGATCGCTGAATACGTACTGCCAGGCGATGAGATACATCTGCGTGGGTTCTTGAGCTCGAAACGCCGGCACCATGTGTTGCAAGGCGACAAACGCAAGCAATGCGCCGGCCAACTGCTTGATGATGCCGGGGACGATCCAGCCCGGACCGGCTATTAACATGGCTGCCCACCAGCGACGGCGGTTCTGGGGTGTCTTCTCCGGTAGAAAGCGCAAAAAGTCCACCTGTTCGCCAATCTGTGCGATTAGCGAAAACGACACGGTGGCGGCGGTACCAAACAATAAAAAATTGAATCCGGAGCCATTCTCCGCATAGCCCGAGAAAGACATCCAGTCATTGGTCAGCGTCGGGCTACGCGCCACGATGAACACGAACGGCACAACCATCAAGATAGCCCATGGCACCGTAGTCCAACGTTGCAAGCGATTTATCAGGGTGATGCCATACATCACCAGCGGCAGAATGACAATGGAACTGATGAGATAACCGACAGCCAGCGGCGTATGGAAATACAGATCAAATACCGATGCCATAATTGCCGCTTCAAGCGCGAAGAAAATAAACGTGAAGGATGCGTAGATCAACGAGGTAATGGTCGAACCGATGTAACCAAACCCCGCACCACGTGCCAACAAGTCCATATCGATGTTATAGCGAGAGGCGTAATAACAAATCGGCAGGCCGGTCAGAAAAATAACAATACCAACTACCACAATGGCCCATAGCGCATTGGTAAAGCCGTAGTTGATCATAAGAGCGCCGCCAATCGCTTCCAGCGCCAAGAACGACACCGAACCGAAGGCAGTGGCTGCAACTTGGCTCACCGACCACTTACGGAATGAGCGTGGCGCAAAGCGCAGCGCATAGTCCTCCAGGGTTTCGTTGCCAACCCAGGTGTTGTATTCGCGACGCACACGCGAAATTCGCTGAGTGGCCACATTGTGTGGGATCAAGTTAGTGATCCTCGGCGGCTTTCAAAGACGGGTTGTAATCGCTTGTCGTGTGCAATTTGAACCTCCGTGGAGTACGAACTACCCATGCGATGGATACATCTGGCATGGAAGTTAATAGCAAGCTCCGTGCCACGCCGAATCAAGTCCGATGATGAGCCAATAGCAGTGTGTAACCGGTTCCTACCGCTGTGGCGCGAATTTTCTTACTGGCATGGGACGCGAAGAAAACAGTCGATACGAGCAGTCACGGTGCAGTTCCGGAACACTGTCGCACTGCGTTGGCGCACTGACCTATGCATACCATCGATGCCGATGACTGCGCCACGTTCTGCTGCGTACGTTGTTTAACGTATCGAGAGTAGTAGTTGTTCCGTTCTTAAATCGGTCCCGAACAGAGTAGTGGCGATGTCGCGCGGTACCTAGATCGCGCAAGCGTGGCGTTCCACTGATGTTATTTCTTCAACTCGGCGTGAACGATCAGGAGCAAACGATGTACAGCAAACCGCGATTAAAACCCCCACGGCGCAGCAAGCCATTAGCGCATGTCTCTATTTTGAAAGGAATGCTGACGACAGCGGCGTTCTCGCTGTTGTCTGTAGCCAGCGTGTATGCGGCTGGTCCACCCACTGCGAAAGTGAATACAACCGGACTCAAAATCACCGACACCGAGGTCTATGTGGGCCAGTTGCACTCGGCCACTGGCACGATGGCCATCAGTGAAACCGGATCGATTCAAGCTGAGCGACTGGCCATTGATCAAATCAATGCAGCCGGCGGCATTCTCGGCAGGCAGATCAAGATCATCCAGGAAGATGGTGCTAGCGATTGGCCGACTTTCGCAGAGAAGTCGAAAAAGCTACTGGAGTCAGACCATGTTGCCGCTGTATTTGGTTGCTGGACGTCGGCATCGCGCAAAGCCGTGCTGCCGGTATTCGAACGTAACAATGGTTTGCTGTACTACCCAACTTTCTACGAAGGATTGGAGCAATCGAAGAACGTGTTCTATACCGGACAGGAAGCAACGCAACAAATCATTGCGGGCCTCGATTGGATAGCCAAGGAGAAGAAGGCAAAAACGTTCTTCCTGGTGGGCTCGGACTATATCTGGCCGCGCACCTCTAACAAGATCGCCCGTAAGCACATCGAGAATGTGCTCAAGGGATCAGTGGTCGGCGAGGAATACTATCCGCTGGGCAATACGCAATTCGGTTCCTTGATCAACAAGATCAAGCTTAAGAAGCCGGACGTAATCTATTCCGTTGTCGTTGGCGGTTCCAACGTGGCGTGGTGGAAGCAGCTCAAAGCGGCCGGCATCACTCCGGAGAAGCAAACCATCCTTACGATCTCGGTCACCGAAGACGAAGTGCTGGGTATCGGCGGCGATAACATGGCCGGCTACTACTCTGCGATGAAGTACTTCCAATCGCTGGATAATCCCAGCAACAAAAAGTTTGTAGCGGCATTCAAAGCCAAGTACGGCGCCAATTCGGTAATCGGCGATGTCACACAGGCCGGCTATCTGGGGCCCTGGCTGTGGAAGATGGCAGTGGAGAAAGCGGGTAGTTTCGATGTGGATAAAGTCGTCGCAGCATCTCCTGGCATTGAGTTCAAGGAAGCGCCTGAAGGTTACGTAAAGCTTCACCAAAACCATCACCTCTGGAGCAAGTTGCGCATTGGTCTGTGGCAGAAGGATGGGCAGGCCAAAGTGTTGTACGAATCCGGTTTGATCGAACCAAATCCATTCCCGAAGGGCTATCAGTGATCATTTGGCGGTCGCCACGCTCCTTGCTAAGTCATGAATTCCAAACATGATTGATTGATTGATGATCTGGGCAAACGAGCGCGGCATCCGGGTCAGGGCGCACAGGGAAGTGTGTCGCCAACTCTGTGTCGGGATGCCACTGACCATCTGGCGGGATACGTTGTTACTTAAACGAGTACATGAGTTATGGATGGAATGAATATTGGCGAGTTCGGTTCTGTGCTGCTGATGCAGGGCTTCAATGGACTGAGCGTGTTTAGTGTCCTGGTGCTGATGGCGCTGGGGCTGGCGATCATCTTCGGACAAATGGGCGTGATCAACATGGCCCATGGCGAATTCTTAACCATCGGTGCGTACACAACCTATGTGTTTTCCAAACTGGCGACCGACTATTTTCCCGCCCTGCAACCGTATTACTTCCTGCTCGCCGTTATGGGGTCGTTCGTAATTGGTGGTGCAGTTGGCTATCTCGTCGAAATGCTCATGATTCGACACCTCTACAAGCGGCCACTGGATTCGCTGCTCGCCACCTGGGGTCTGAGCTTGATCATGCAGCAAATATTCAGATCGGTTTTCGGCGCCAAGGAGGTCAGTGCCGAGCTGCCCGAATGGTTAATGGGTTCGTTCGCGCCTACGGCTTCCATAGATATTCCACGTAATGGGGTGTTCGTAATGGCATTGACACTGTTGCTGACCGGCGCGGTGGCGCTATTCATGTTCCGCTCGCGCTGGGGCTTGCACATGCGCGCCACTACGCAGAACCGCGCTATGGCGGGTGCAGTAGGCATCAACACCGCGCGTGTCGACCGATTGACGTTCACCCTGGGTTGCGCGATTGCAGGAGTAGCCGGCGCTGCCTTCACCACCATCGGCTCTACCGGGCCAACCAGTGGATCTCTGTATATCGTCGATGCATTCCTGACAGTCGTGTTTGGTGGTGCACAAAGTTTGGTGGGCACGCTGGCGTCGGCATTTGCGATTGCCGAAACCAATTCGACGCTGGAGTTCTTCATGACTGGTTCTACCGCCAAGGTGATCACCCTGGTCAGCATCATTGTCATCCTGATGCTGCGGCCGGAAGGCTTGTTCGCCAGCAAGGTACGCAAATAGAAACTCTGAACATGCACAAATTAACCAGCATCTGGAGAGCCTAATGATTGAAGTTGCACGCAGCGGGAAGTGGCAACGTACCGAGGTCATCGGCATGGCGCTGCTGGCCGCTGCGATATTCGTAGTGTTGCCGCTAGTGCTTGACGTATTTCGGCTGAATCTGGTTGGGAAATATCTGACTTATGCGTTTGTGTCTGTGGGGTTGGTGCTGTGCTGGGGCTATGCCGGTACATTGAGTCTGGGACAGGGAGTATTTTTCGGGCTTGGCGGATATTGCATGGCAATGTTTCTTAAGCTGGAAGCCTCCGATCCCATCACTACCAAGATTCAATCAACGCCAGGCATCCCCGATTTCATGGATTGGAATCAAATTACTGCATTGCCGTGGTTCTGGAAGCCATTCGAAAGCTTGCCCCTGACAATCCTGGCGATATTCGTGGTGCCGGGCGTGCTGGCTTACATTATCGGCGTCGCCATGTTCAAGCGCCGCGTGGGTGGAGTGTACTTTGCCATCATCACCCAAGCCATCGCCGCCATCCTGACCATCTTGATTGTGGGCCAGCAAGGCTACACCGGCGGCGTTAACGGCATGACCGACCTGCGCACCCTGCTTGGGTGGGATATTCGCACCGATAGCGCCAAATACATTCTCTATTACTTGAATGGCGTGCTGTTGTTCGGCGCGATCCTCCTCGGTCGGTTCATTCTCAACAGTAAATTGGGAAAGCTGCTGCTGGCGTTGCGCGACAAGGAAGAGCGCGTGCGCTTTTCCGGCTACGACGTAGCCAGCTTCAAGATATTCGTCTTCGTTTTTGCCGCACTCCTCGCGGCCTTGGGCGGAGCCATGTTCACGCTGCAGGTGGGGTTCATGTCGCCGTCGTTCGTCGGCATTGTGCCTTCGATAGAAATGGTTATTTATGCCGCAGTAGGTGGACGCATGTCGCTCATCGGAGCGGTATTCGGCACGCTGTTGGTTAACTGGGCAAAGACATTTTTCTCAGAGAGCTTTCCAGAGCTGTGGTTGTTGTTCATGGGCGGATTGTTCGTCGCCGTGGTGATGTACTTCCCCAATGGCCTGGCTGGCGTCCTGGCGCAACATGGCGACCGACTGCGGCCACTATTGCAAACGTTAAAACGTTATTCGAGCACATTGCTGCGACGTCAGCCGCCTGCGGAAGCGCCATGATCGAGAAGCAGCGCTATTTCATTCACCCAGCCAAGAGTTACCCACTATGAGCAGTCCGCTGGTTCTAGAGGTAGAAGATCTGACGGTATCGTTCGACGGTTTCAAGGCAGTCGACGCGCTCAATTTGTATGTCGACAAGAACGAACTACGGGTAGTGATCGGTCCCAATGGTGCCGGCAAGACCACGCTGTTGGATTTGATTTGCGGCCGAACCAAGGCCACTGCCGGCAGGATTCGCTTCAAGAATCAGGAACTCACCAAGCTGGCTGAACACAAAATCGTGCGCGCCGGTGTCGGTCGCAAGTTTCAGAATCCGTCAATCTACGAGAGCTTGAGCGTGTTCGAAAATCTGGAGATATCTTTTCCACGCGGCCGCAGTGTGTTTGGCGCGTTGGCGTTCAAGCGTAGCGCCGATGTGATCGAGCGGGTCCATGAGATAGCGAAGGAAATATTTCTCGAGGATCGACTGAATGAACGCGCCGAGTTCTTGAGTCATGGTCAAAAGCAATGGCTGGAGATCGGCATGTTGCTGATGCAACAACCCGAGCTACTAATGCTGGACGAGCCGGTGGCGGGTATGAGCGTGGCCGAGCGCAAGCAGACTGCCGAGTTGTTGCGCAAAATTTCTCTCAACCGCTCGGTGATCGTCATCGAGCACGATATGGAATTCGTCAAAAGCATTGCTCATAAAGTAACGGTGATGCACCAAGGAAAAGTGATTGCAGAAGGCACCATGGACAAGGTGCAAGCGGATCCACGGGTGATCGAAGTGTATCTCGGTCACTAAGTCAGGTTATCGATACGAGAGTCTAACCATATGCAGGCGCCCATCCTGGTAAGTCCGGAGTCAGTATGTTGCAAGTAGATAACCTTACAGTGAGCTATGGTCAGAGTGAGGTCGTTCACGGCGTCAGCTTTTCGGCTAAACCCAAGGAGATCCTGGCGATCATGGGTCGCAACGGCATGGGTAAGACCACCCTGTTCAAATCGTTGATCGGCATCCTGCCCAACAAACAGGGTTCAATCAAAGTCGAAGACGCTGAGCTGGCAGCGCTGCCCAGCCACCAGCGCGTTCGCAGCGGACTGGCATTTGTGCCGCAGGGCCGCATGATTTTTCCGACACTGTCGGTGTTCGACAATATCAAGACTGGCCTGCGGAGTCGTGACGAAGGTATTCCAGAGGAAATTTTTGCGTTGTTTCCGGTGCTGTTTGATATGCGCAAACGAAAAGGCGGCAATTTGTCCGGTGGTCAACAACAACAGTTGGCGATTGCCCGCGCTTTAGTGACTCAGCCAAAGGTGCTGTTGTTGGATGAGCCCACCGAGGGCATTCAGCCCTCTATCATCAAGGATTTGGCTCGCGTGCTGAAGGAGATTCGTCAGTTGCGCGGCTTGACCATTGTGGTTTCAGAGCAGGTTTTGAGTTTTGCGCTTGAAGTTTCCGACCGACTGTTGGTGGTTGAAAAAGGCAACATTGTCGATGAAGTTAATCGTGATGGCGCCGACGTCGGCAAGCTCAGTGCTTATCTTTCAGTCTAGTGAAATAGTTTCGCTATACATCGTGCCCCCTGTCATCAAAATCCCGTTGCCAGCAAGAGGAGATCGTCATGCCCGAGACACTCGTTAAAGTAGACTTGAAGCAGTCGCCCTACGAAAATCCGCAAGTCCATAACCGCTGGCATCCGGATATTCCGATGGTGGCGTGGGTCAAGCCCGGCGATGACTTCTTGATGGAAACCTACGACTGGACTGGCGGCTTCATCAAGAACAACGACTCCGCCGATGACGTGCGCGATATCGATCTGACCATTGTGCACTTTCTGAGCGGTCCCATCGGTGTTGAGGGAGTCGAGCCTGGCGACTTGCTTGTCGTCGATCTACTTGATGTGGGCGCCAAATCCGAAAGCCAATGGGGTTTTAATGGCTTCTTTTCCAAGCAGAACGGTGGTGGCTTTCTTACTGAGCATTTTCCGTTGGCGCAGAAGTCGATTTGGGACTTCAAAGGCATGTTTACCGAATCGCGCCATGTGCCCGGTGTGCGTTTCGCCGGCATGATTCATCCCGGCCTGATCGGTTGTCTTCCTGATCCTGCGTTGCTTGCCACCTGGAATAAACGTGAGGGCGACTTCATTGCTACAGAACCGGATCGAGTGCCACCATTGGCGGTTCCCCCATTTTCCACCACCGCACATATGGGCCAGCTCACTGGCGCTGCCAAAACGAAAGCCGCTGCCGAAGGTGCACGCACGGTGCCCCCGCGCGAACACGGCGGTAATTGCGATATTAAGGACCTATCGCGTGGCTCGCGTATTTTCTTCCCTGTCTATGTAAAGGGCGGTGGACTGTCGATGGGCGATCTCCATTTCAGTCAGGGCGATGGCGAAATTACATTCTGCGGGGCGATTGAGATGGCTGGCTGGTTGCATCTGAAAGTTGATGTAATCAAAGGTGGCATGGCCAAGTACGGGATCAAGAACCCGATATTCAAGCCGAGTCCGATTACGCCAAACTATAAAGACTATCTGATCTTCGAGGGAATTTCAGTGGATGAGTACGGCAAGCAACACTATCTCGATGTCCACGTTGCTTATCGTCAAGCTTGTTTAAACGCCATTGAGTACCTCACCAAATTTGGTTATTCAAAAGCGCAGGCCTATGCGATTCTCGGCACGGCGCCAGTACAAGGTCATATCAGCGGCGTGGTGGATATACCCAATGCGTGCGCAACGCTGTGGTTACCGACCGAGATATTCGATTTTGATGTGATGCCCAATGCCAGCGGGCCAATCAAACACATCAAAGGCGGCATCGACATTCCCATGTCGCCCGACAAATAGAGGAGCAGATCATGCCGCTATATGAATACGAATGCGCCAAACACGGAGTATTTGATGCCTTGCGTCCGTTGGCCGAGTACCAGTCGCCACAAGTATGCCCTTGGTGCGGCACGCAAGCGCCGCGCGTAGTGGCGACTGCGATCAATCTGGGCGATCTGCCGTCGAACACACGCCAAGCACACGAACGCAACGAGCGCAGTGCGCATGCACCTGCGTCGTCGCGCGACTCGAAACATGGCGCCGGTTGCAGTTGTTGTCGCGGCACCCGCAAGCCAAGCAAAACCGTCACGACAGCCGGTGGTGGCAAGAGCTTTCCGTCACAGCGTCCATGGATGATTAGTCACTAGGGCCTAGAACCTCGCTGAGCATGTGTTGCCATGCGCTTTCGATTGCGAGCGACATTGAGGTTGGCATGGCGGATAGCAAAGCAAAGCGGATCGTGTCGATGTGATGATCGTGCGGCGTGGTACGCAACCTTTGTCATCGGATGTTGACTGAGAGTTATGGCGCTTTGCTAGGGTCTGTTGACAATCAGGATATCGCTGCGTTGGAGTCCCAGAAAGCGCCAGGCTAGGCGCGAGGAGTGAGGTTTGGCCAAGCTTATTGACATGGCCAAATAAACGACGAGTAACGCGGCATGGCGCTTTCTGGGCCCCAACCCGAAGGAACGGGGCCAGCAGGGCTCAGGACTTTGTTGCACCTTGCTTGAGTACGTTGAGTACACAGCGCTCGGTGCGCCGCGTCCTGGGCCCTGCTGACCTCCGTCGCAGCGATATCCTGATTGTCAACAGACCCTAGCTCAGTGGGTCGAAGTGGTATCCCGGCCGTCGTTATTCGGTTCGTTGTTTATAGACAGCAACCGATGTATCGCCGCCGCCAAGCCATCAATTGTATCCGGCTTGAGAATCACTTCCTGTATGCCCAGCGCGCGTGCTCGTTCGATTTCGCGCTGGGGTAGGTAGCCGGATACCAAGACGATACGGCTAGTGGGGCGTTTGCTGAGCAGTTCCTTGGCTAGTTCGGTGCCGGACATGCCGGGCATGGATTGATCGGTGATGATCAAGTCGAAGTCGCTGTTATCGGCGAGCGCAGCGCGCAGTGCTTGTTCGGCATCGGTGTATCCGGAAACACGATAGCCGAAGCGCTCCAACATACGGGTGGTGAGAAACACCAGCGGTTCTTCGTCATCCACATACAGGATGTGTTGTCCCGAACCTTTGGCAATAGTACTCGACATGATGGTTGGCTCTGGTTCGCAGCGCGTGACATCGGTTACTGCCGGCAAGTATATGTGGAAGGTGCTGCCCTTGCCGGGTTCGCTGTCCAAGACGATGGCGCCGGCATGGCTGCGTACGATGCTATGCACAATGGAAAGGCCCAAACCACTGCCTTCGCCCACCGCCTTGGTGGTAAAGAACGGTTCAAAAATACGATCGGCAATGGCCGGGTCGACGCCGGTGCCGGTATCGCCGACATGCAGGCAAACGTAGCGTCCCGGTTTCAAGTCGGCGCTCGGTAGCGCAGCGGCGACGGTAAATTCATGCACGTCCAGACTGATTTCGATGCGGCCTTTTTGTTGCTCCATCGCTTGATAGGCGTTGGTACATAGATTGAGTAGCACCTGCGCTATCTGTGCACTGTCGATTAATACCGGCGGTGTTTTGGCTGCCAGCCGGCAATGAATATCAACGGTGGCCGGCAGCGTGGCGCGCACTAGCTTAATGGCGTCTTCCACGACTGCCGCCAGTTGCGATGGTCGAAAATCCAGATCATGGGGCTTGCCGAAGGCGACGATGCGCCGCACTAATTCCTTGGCGCGCTGACCAGCTTTGCGGATCTCCTGCATGCTGGTTCGTGCCGGGTTATCGACCTGCATGTCTTGCAACGCCAATTCAATGTTGCCGAGAATGGCGCTGATAATGTTGTTGAAGTCGTGTGCGATGCCGCTGGCCAGTGTGCCGATGGCTTCCAACTTCTGCGACTGGCGCAGTTGTGCTTCCAGTCGCAGGCGCGTGGCTTCGGATTGCTTGCGCTCGGTAATGTCCCAGTTGACGCCGATCAATCGTTCGGGAATACCGGCGGTGTTCACCTGCGTATCCGCCCAAGTTTCAATGTGCCGCAGCGAACCGTCGGGCCGAATAATGCGAAACTCCGCATGATATTCGTCCTCGCCTGACAACGTACTTAGATAAAGCTCTCGCAATCGATCACGGTCATCGGGATGCATGAGTTTTTCCCAATCGGCATAAGTGCCGAGAAACTCAGCGGCAGATGTGCCGTACAACTGATGTACCTGTGCATCCCACACCAGGGTGTCGTTGGGTGGTTGGTATTCCCAGATACCAATGCCGGCGGAACGGGTGGCGATGGCCAGGCGTTGCGCCATCATGTGCAATTGCTGAGTCGCTTGTTTGCGCTCGGTGATATTGCGAAAAATCACAAACACCTGACCACCCGAATCCGGGATCAGCGCATTGGTCATTTCCACATGGAGCAAATGCCCCTCTTTGTGACGGTACTCGGTTTCGAACGTGCCGCTGCCGTGTTCATCGAGCAACCCCAAGTGACCGGCCAAGTGTGGGGTTGGTGTTGTATCGATATCGTGAATATGCAGGTTCAACAATTCGGCGCGCGTATAGCCAAGCAATTGACAGCAACTCGGATTGATCTCGCGGAAACGCCCATTGCCATCCAACAAGGCAAGCCCACCGCGCGTGATGAGAAACAACGTTTGAAAGGTGCGCTGCATTTCGCCATTGCGCTTTTCCAAAGCGAGCAACCGTTCACGTTCGAACAGCAGCAGGCTTTGCCGAATCGTCGCCAATACAAACACCACAGCAGCGCTGATGTACACCGCGACTGCAGCGACGTGCGGCACGCCCGGCAGCGACCACGCCAACCCCACACTTACCGCCGCGCCGCTGACGACCAGCAACGGCAGCATGCGCAGAAACAGCTCGGCGCGGCATTCCCACGCCGGGTCGCGTGTGCTGCTGACTTGCCATCGCGCGGCGCCCACACCCAGTGCGAGCGTTACCAACGAAAACATCAAGTACAACCATGGATGCTGGACAACTTCGTCGGTTTGCGACCAATAGATCCACTGCATCCACAACAAACCATTGACGAAGCAAGCAAGCACAAACAGCAGCCACTGACGTTGCAGTTTGAGTTTCAGCGTGGGCAGCATCACCAAGCTCAGGCACCCGCCGCTTAGCATGCTGATGGGATAGGCCACCATCATGGTGATGCCTGACGAGCCGGTATTACCCGGCAGATACAGCACCAACACAATGGCCAACACCACTACGGCGAGCGTGACGGCGTCCAAGATCAACGCCCAGCTCAAGGCGCGCGCGGTGTGATTGCGTATGGTCAGCAGCATGCCCCATACGCAACAGGGGCCAAAACTGATGAAGAAAAAATCGGAGGGCGCGGGGTAGCCGGTCCATGCCACGGCCGTTTGCACATCCCATATCATTTGGCCGATAGCGCTGAGGGTGAGTCCGTAAGCAAACCAGCGGCGCGGGGCGCGGGTCTGTTCATCCGACCAAGCTACGCCATGCCACGACACGATGGCAGCGGTTACATAGGCGGCCGTCCAGTGCAAATTGTCCAACCACGCGGACAGGGGCCCGGTGCTCTGCCGCGCGGCAATATAGGCAGCAACGATCAGGATTCCGACCGGAATCAAAATTCTGCCGAGCTGCCGGGTTTGTGCCGGTGTGAGCGAGGCGGTGTCAGCACCAGGCATGACGACTTTCTGATAGCGAGTCATGTGCAGTACAGGCAACGGTGGCCGAGGGCATGCGTTGTCATGAGTAAATTGAGCTAGACCGCACTGCGTACTTTGTCGAGATAGGCGATTTCATCCGGTGGCAGTCCGCTGCACTGTGCGTTCCACAGCGCTTCGGCCAGACATTCGATCAGGCAATGTTCGGCGTCGTGAGTCGACGCCAACTTGCTGGACAGTGTCTGTAATGCACTGCGGATACCTGCCGGCCGGTCGGTGGCCACCTGGTCGCGTACGGCGAGATGCAAGCCCATATGCAGGAACGGATTGGTGGCGCCAGCTTCCGGCTGCCAGTCGGCGGCGATCGCCCGCTGTGGGTCGGACAACAAGGCTTGATACTCGGGGTGCAGGGTAATCACGTCGGCAATCTGCGCTTGCAATGGCTCCAACGGCTGCCGGTTGCCATGCTTCTGCCAGGCATCGATGTACATCTGGCGCAGTTGCTCACGACTTTGATGGGCGAAAAAGGGCATAGGCACGCTCGGTGTTTCCACCCGGATTGTAGCTGACGAATCTGCTTCCGCCTTGGTCAACGTATTACCTGCGACTCAATTTCGAAAGCTGTTGGCCGGAAACTTCTCGGTGATCATCCCCAGGGGCTTCCGCTGGTGATAAATCAAATAACTCCTGGACAGTAACGGCGCCATCTCGGCCAGGCCGAAATGCTGTGCAAGAAAACCACAGGGTTCGCGACGATAGGCAATGATTTCCCGATAGGTTTCCAGTTGCTGATCGCGCCACAACAAGCCAATCGGCCGGTCGCTCTCCAACAGTTGACGTTGAGTAGGCAAGGGCAGGCGGTCGATCACAAACAGCGATTCGGCATACAACAGCGCGCGCGACGCACTGCC